>NZ_CP100376.1:2100000-2264876 GCF_030515985.1 Corynebacterium accolens
GACCACGACATGCTCATGGTCATGCCGGGCTCGCCGGCGTTGCCAAAGAATAGCGCGTACAGGGACCACAGGTATGCGGCCGAAGTGCCCATGGAAATTAAGGTATCCATGGTGAACGAGCCGTGCTTCAGGTTGGTCCACGTAGCGGAGTGGAAGGGGGCGCCACCAAAGATGAAGACGACGGTGGCCAGCATGGCGCAGGCCCACTGCCAGTTCTGGAACTGCAGGGCAGGCACCATGGAGACGACCATGATGGGAGCAGACAATACCGCGGAGATGATGGTGCGCCGCAGCAGGCTCTGCTGTTCTTCAGCGCGGGCATCATCAACCGGCGTGCCTTCTGCGTCTGCGTCCCCGCCCTGGTCGGCGTCATCACTGCCAGACATATCGAAGGCGCTGTATCCTGCACCTTCCACGACTTTGATCAGATCCGCGGCCGTGGACGTTTCTGGATCGAACTCAATAGAGGCGGATTCGGTGGCAAAGTTAACGCTCGCCTCCACGCCGTCTACCTTGTTGAGCTTGCGTTCTACCCGGGAAGAGCAGGACGTGCAAGTCATGCCCGAGACCCCGAGATCAACGTGTGACATAGTATTCGCCTACTTAAGGGTGTATCCGGCTTCGGCTACGGCAGCTGCTACTTGCTCATCGGTGAAATCGCTACCGGAAACAGACACAGCGCCAGTGGTGTGGTCTGCAGAAACTTCCTCAACACCGGCGATTTCGCCTACCTCTTCGCGGATGGACATTTCGCAGTGTCCGCAGCTCATTCCTTCTACGGTGTAGTTCTTCGTTGCCATGACTATCATCCTTTCTCGATTGCTTATGTCTCCATGTTATACCCCCTCGGGGTATCTAGCAAGGAAGAGATTTAGGTACGGTGGGGAATAAACCACAATGTAAAGGAGTTACAACGAGTATGGCTACTATCGACGTCACTGAAGAGAACTTTGAACAGACCGTAACCGGCGAAGGCATTACGCTTGTCGATGCCTGGGCGGACTGGTGCGGCCCATGTAAGCGCTTTGCCCCTGTCTACGAGAAGGCATCCGAGGAGCACACCGATGCTACCTTTGCCAAGCTGGACACCGAGGCAAACCAGGGCCTTGCTTCCGCGCTGCAGATTCAGTCCATTCCTACCCTGATGATCTTTCGCGATGGCATCCTCGTATTCCGCGAGGCCGGCGCACTGCCGCCCGCAGCGTTGGAGGATCTGCTCAAGCAGGTTAAGGACCTTGATATGGCTGACGTTCGCCGCCAGGTTGAAGAGCAGAACGCACAGCAGGCATAGAATCTGAATTTTCAGAGCTTCCACGGCGCTTTCTGGTGAGTATCGCTAAACTCGCTAGAAAGCGTCTTTTTTATGACCAAAGGAGATAGTGATGGCTAACCCCTTCAGCAAGGGCTGGAAGTACGTGATGAGTTCTCTCGATCAAAAGATTGATGAGAACGCCGATCCAAAGGTCCAAATCCAGCAGGCGGTCAAGGCCGCCAAGGAACAGCACCAGGAAATCTCGGATCATGCGGCAGAGATCATCGGGCACAAGTCTCAGTTGGAAATGCAGATGAACCGCCTGGTGAAGTCCCAGCAGGATTACCAATCTCAGACCGAGCGCGCACTGGAGCTTGCGGATTCCGCCGAGGACCCGCAGAAGGCGAACGAGTACAACCAAGCCGCTGAGGTAGTGGCCTCTCAGCTCGTTGCGGTGGAACAGGAACTGGAAGACGTCAAGCAGCAGTACGCGGCGGCGGAGCAGGCGGCTGAACAGGCCAAGAACCAGCAAAAACAATCCGAGGCTCGCCTGAAGGAGCAGTTGGCCCAGGTGAGCCAGCTAGAAGCGCAGGCGGATCAGGCTGCTATGCAGGAGAAGAACGCGGAAGCGCTCGATTCCATGAACGAGCTCAAGCCCGATGATTCCGTGCCGAGCCTGGATTCCGTCCGCTCCAAGATCGAAAAGCGCTACGCCGATGCCCTTGGTGCACAAGAATTGCAGCAAGCAACCGGCGGCGACCGCATGAGTGAGATTCAAGCGGCCGGCAACGACATGAAGGCCAGCGCGCGGCTGGATGCGCTGCGCGCCGATATGGCCAAGAAGAAGGAAATCGAATCCGGGGATTAATTCTCGCGGCGGATATTAATAAGCACGCCGCGAATCCCTGAGTGGAACCCATCGCGCAAGTTCACGCGCTGGGTTTCCGTCAGCGTGTATTCATGCAGGGTTTCGCAGGCGAACTGTAGCAGCGGGCGGTCGATCTCCGGTGGCAATCCGCCGCCAGACAGTAAGTGGGCTTGGTCGCGCTGCTCTGAGTTGGCGGCATTATCAAACCACCACGATGCGTATTGCTGGCCTACATCGAATGGGGACTGGAACCCAGCAGAGCTCCAGACCTCTTCTGGCAGCGGGACGTACTTCGAGCGCAGCTTGCGCCGCGGTGCCATCATTGACGGTTTCGGCGCAGGCTTTGGTGCTGCTTGATCGGTAGCCTCGGCCTCTTCGGCAGGGCCCTTCTCCGCTTCTGCAGAGGGCTTTTCCTGCTCTTGTGGGGCTGGGGTTGCGGCCTGCTGTGCGCTTTGGGGCGGCGCAGGCTTTGGGGCGGGCGCCGGCGTGGGCTTTTCCGGGGTGCCGAATGCGGTTTCCACCTCGGAGGGCTCCTCGCACTCGTCGCAGTGCTCGGTGCCTGGAAGCTCCTCTTCTGCTCCCTCTGCCTTCTGCGCCGTATCGCGCACCACCGGGGGAAGCGGGCCTTCGAGGACCTGTAGCTCCATGGAATCCGCGAAGTCCTCGCGCGGATCCAAGATGGTGGTGGAATCACACGTATGGCGCAGCGCTGCGGACATGGAATCCCAGCCAAAGCCGTACAGGTGCACGCGGATGCCATTGTCCACGGCGGTCTGCGCGCCGGGGATCATGTCAGCATCGCCGCTGACCAGAACGAAATCGGTGAACTGGTTCTTCATAGCGGCCATGACCATATCGGCCACGAGCCGAGTGTCGACGCCTTTTTGGGTGCGTCGCTCACCCCATTCAATGAGTTGCCCTGTGCGCAATTGCACGCCCTCGCAGGTGCGAAGGGCGCGTTGGTAGCGGTGTGGACCGGTATCCGGGATTCCGTCGTACCAGTATTGGCGCTGAATCGGGTTGCCTAATTGCTCCTCGATCATCCCGCCCATGGTGCTGACCACCTCGGGCAGATCGATTTCTAGCTGCGCGCGAGCCCCCGTTTCCCAGGAGTTATAAAAGCTCGCGAGCAGGTATGAGGTATCGACAAAGACAAGTGTGCGTTCAAGCATGGCTCCTAAGTTCCGTTCTAATTGTTCTAAATAAAATTCTTTGTTACCTCCAGTGTGCCTTATT
This sequence comes from Corynebacterium accolens, assembly GCF_030515985.1. The sequence continues at coordinate 2,103,357 of NZ_CP100376.1, forward strand.
CACCCCGAAACGTCGATCACAATTCGCTAATTCCCAGCATATTGGCCGCAAATGAAAAGATTTCGGTGACCATTGCGGCGTCGGCAAGCGTGTTATATGGTTAGTTACACAACTAACTAAGTAACTAACGAGCCGAAGGTGATGATGGATAACTCCACGCAGCCGCTCTTTCGGCAGATTGCGTCCTTGGTGGAAGACACCATTGTGGACGGCACTCTGGCGGAGGGCGATAAGGCGCCTTCCACCAATGAGTTGGCGGATTTCCACAACATCAACCCCGCAACCGCGCGAAAGGGGATCACCCTCTTGGTGGACTTAGGGGTGCTGGAAAAGCGCCGGGGCATCGGCATGTTTGTGGCCGAGGGTGCTTCGCGTGCCATCCGCGAGCGCAGGCGAGGCGACTTTGCCGCGGAGTATATGGCCCCGCTTGTCGATGAAGCAGTGTGCCTGGGCTACAACCGCGCCCAGCTCCATGACCTTTTCGATCGGGTTGCAGAAAGCAGAGGAATGTACTCATGATTACTACCCGCGATTTCACCTTTTCCGCAGGCCTTACCCATGGCTTGGTCGGCCGCAACGGAATTGGCAAGACCACCTTATTGCGAAAAATCGCCGGCCAAATTCAATCCGGCCGCATCACGGTCTTTGACCGCCAGCCCTTTGATAACCAATCCGTGCTCAACCGGGTAATCCTCATGGGCATCGACAATCCGCTGCCGGATTCGTGGGGTAGCAAGAAACTCGGTGCCGTCGGCCAGGCCCGATGGCCCAACTGGAATGCGGAGCGATACGACGACCTCATCGCGCGCTTTGACATCCCAAATAAGGCGTATTCCGCGCTCTCCCGCGGGCAGAAATCGGCGTTGGGATTTGTTTTCGCCGTTGCCTCTGGCTGCGAAATAATGCTTTTGGACGAGCCTTATCTGGGCCTCGACCTGCCGCGGCGCGAACTCTTTTACCAGGTCCTCCGGGAAGAACACGGTCGCACCATCGTGGTATCCACCCATCACCTCAACGAGATAGAGGGCTTACTGGACACCATTTCCCTCATGGGGGAGCACCCCATTAGCGGCCCCGTAGACGAATTTGTCGATTCTTTCCTGGAAATCAGCGGGCCCGAAGAAGCGATCTCCGCGGCCATTTCCGCACTGGACCTGCCGGTATTGGAGCGCGCTTCAACCAGCCTGGGAGACCAGGTGCTTGTCGATGCCCGCACTACCTCGCCCGATCCCGTCTTCCGCTATGCCAACGAACATCACCTCCGGGTAACAGAGGTATCACTTGAAAAGGCTGTCCGATCATTGGAGGAGCAGTCATGAAACTTCTATGGCACACAACGGAATGGGTTTGGGTTACAGTCCTATTCTTCATCGCGCTTTACCCCGTACTTTTTGGCGAAAAGTGGGGAACTGTCACCTTGCTCTTGCCCCTTGTGCCCATCCTGACGTATCAACCCAGTTTTGATAAGTACCAAGTACTTGGCTTGAGCTCACAGATATGGAATGAACACCGCCGGATTATCGTCACGGTTTTTGCTGTTGTAGCCATGGCAGGAACGGCTGCACGGCAGGGCTGGTGGGCGTTGGCCGTTTATGCGGCGGCATTGGCATGGGCACTGTGGCGCAAACCAACCCCAACCAGGACGGGGTACTCGACGACCCCTTTGGGAATTGCATCCAAGCTTGGGCGTTTCCCGCCGACGCTCGACGCACAGGCTGTATACCGCCGCCAGGTCCGAATGTGGCTGATGGTCGTCGTATTTTTATCCATCAACGTTGTGCTTTCGCTAATGAGCACGCTGTGGGAACCGATGGAATTCATCGCTTTCATTGCTTGGGTGCTCTTCTCCTTTTTCCTCAGCCAAACCATGGGCATATTGCGGGATACGCTCAGGGACTATGTCACGCTCGGCGGCACGCGCCGCCGCTGGGCGACCATGACTGCAGCGACTGGGCTCATCTTCGTCCTTGGTTGTGCCGCCGTGGGCTTAGCCCTTTCCTTCTGGGGGAACACAATCGAGGTCGCCGCCGGCATCACCGCAATCGCGGCCGTCACCGTACCTGGTCTTACGTACCTCGAGTTCCTAGAGAAGAGGACTCTTGGAGTTTTTGTGGCGTACCTCCTCGGTATCGCACCGCTGGTTTGGCTTTTCGTCCAAGGCTATGTCTCGGCCGCGGTGGGGATGTTTATAAGCCTCGGCATCTACGCCGTATGGGCCGCAACCCTGCCGATATACGCAAGCCGCATAAGCAGCCTGTGGGAGAAAGGCCTTGCGGGCTGGTTTGGCATGAAATAGAAGTGTCTGAAATCCGTGCTGACCAGCAAGTTTGTGAAACTTTAAAGCGGTGTGTAACTTAATACGAGTCAGCGCGACCGACAGCGCCCCACAGAGACAAGACATTGTCTCTGGCTGAAGCGGCGATAGGAAAACAGGCCCTGACAAAAACAATTTTTTACTCGCAACGAGTTCCATGCTTTTGAGTATGTAGCTGTTGTGTGGTGACGATGTCTGAGAACTCAATAGTGTGCCAATGTACTTATTTTTTATTTTTGTGTGCATGGTTGTGTGTTGATTGGTCTGTTGGCCAGCAAGCTTAAAGTAGGTTTGTTGGTTGGTGTGTGCCGGTAAGGTGTTGGAATACGCATCTTTTTGAATACTGTTTAGTGTTTCGGCTGCATTGATGGATTGGTTGGCATGTGATTGTGTTCAACTTTTTGTCTCCCTTTTTTGTGCCCCGTCGGGTTGGGGAGGCAGTGATTTTTTCTTTGTAGTAATTTTTGGACGCCAGCATGAGCCTTTACTGGTTTGTGGTGGTTTGTTCTTTTGGTTAGGTTTGGGCTTTTCACGGCCTATTTCAGGATGTTGTTCTGAAATTTTTCTTTTTGTGGAGAGTTTGATCCTGGCTCAGGACGAACGCTGGCGGCGTGCTTAACACATGCAAGTCGAACGGAAAGGCCCTGCTTGCAGGGTACTCGAGTGGCGAACGGGTGAGTAACACGTAACACCAAGCGCTTGCACTCGTGGTGCGGCTATCGCTCGCCGAACGCCTTCGAAGCCGCCGGATCAGCTACACTTACTATCGCATCTTGATTAAATCCCCGTGTCCACTTTCCGGGGTTCGGGCCCGACTTAACTCAGGTCCTTGTTCTCCAAAGGACGCCAGCGTGCCTACAGCACCGGTAAATTGAATCTGTTCCGTGCGCTCTCGCATCGCTTCCAAGCGTTCCCGGCTCCGGCGCAGCTCCGCGTTCCACCGCGCAAAGCGTGTACCCAGTGTCGTCGGCAGTGCATACTGTCCATTGGTACGCGCGACCATTAACGTTCGGGCGTGCTCGTGAGCGAGGTTGGCGGTAGCAGCGATAACGGCGTTCAGGCGTTCCAGTATCAGGTCGGTAGCTGCTTTGATCTGCAGGGCCCGCGCGGTATCCAAAATATCTTGAGTGGTCGCCCCGAAATGGACCCAACCACGCTGGTCTTCCGGAATCGCGTCCCGCAATGCATCGAGGACAGCAACCGAAGGATTGCCAACCCCGCCGCTTTGGGCCTTTTCTATCAGCTCATCACTGGCGACTGCATTATCTGAGATCGCCTCGGCAGCCTCCTGCGGGATAATTCCCATGTGTCCCTGCGTCCGCGCCATTGCCGCTTCAACAGCGAAAATTTTCCGGATAAGTTGTGCTTCTTCCCAGTGGGCTTCCATGTCCGCTGTGACATGGCCCTTCTTCTGAAAAGACGAGTTCAGTGCGCCGATTCCCATGATAAATTCCTTCTTCTTAGAGGTTTAGGTTGTAATCCCAGAACGTGCTTAGAGCAAGACCAGGCTGGATACGATCATCACGACGAAGCCAACTCCCATTGGAAGCAGCGTGCGGCGAATAAGCTCGGTGGTAGAAATTCCCACGCCACCAGCAACGGAAATGATTACTCCGGAGACCGGAGACACCGCGCGAAACAAGCCGCTGGCAAATTCCATTGGGGTAATCACTGCCGCTGCCGAAGCGCCGAGTCCGCGGCTGACATCTGGCACCAAGCTGGCAAAGGAAGAAAATGCGCCGACACCGGAACCGGTCAGGAACGTCACCAAACCCACAATCAAGGTGAATAGGAGGGTGATGACGATTGCGCCTGCACCGAGTTGCTGTCCTCCATCGATCAGCATGGAAATGGCGCCTGTGGCCGTTAAACCGGTGGCAAAGATTTGTGCCGCGATAATCAATGCGACGATGCCACCGAACATCTTTCCCATGCCCGTAAAAAAGGATGTGGCTTGTTCGGTCGCGGTGGAAAAAGAACGGTGGCGAATGATTTCGCACAGCAAGGCTATGAGCCAGACGATTACGAATGCTCCAACCGTGGTTAGCTCGATGCTGTCATTAACCAAGGGGCTAAAGATCACCAACAAGATAATGGGCAGTGCGAGAAATACCCCGTACCACTTCGGGCCAGCCTCACCAGAACCATCGCCCATGGTGTCGGTTTCCTTGTACTCTTCCAACTCCCGCTTATCGTAATGCTGCTGCACGAAGTAGTGAGTTATCGCAATTGCAATGGCAGTGGGAATGGCCACGATCAGCTGATACTGGACGAAGTAGACGACTGGGGATAAATCAATGGTTCGCGCCGACAGCACCGAAGTTCCCGATGCCGGCCCCATTGGCAACGCGGAGGCTGACACGATGACCGCGCCTGCTGCGGCGGGGCTAACCCCTACTGCCTTCAACACTGGCAGCAATAGCACTAGAAGCAAAATAGCGAGCCCGGCAGCGCTGGGGATAAACATAAAAAGCACCACGCCGAGGAAATACGTGAGAATTAGCGTGATGTAGGGGTGCTTGAACTTTGCGATTGGAGCGGCTAGCACCTCAACCAGTGCCTGCGAGGCGCCGATCTTATTCATATATGCTGAGAAGCCACCGGCCGCCATAATAATGAGGCCGACGCCTGTTAATTGGCTACCAGCAACTTGTTCGAATATGCCGATGATGTCCAACCACCGGGAGCCGGTGGAGTCTTCCTCATCTAAAACTCCGTAGCCAGCTTTGGCCGCAGTGGAAACTGCAATGAGAATAAACCCGGCAAGCAATAAAATAATGACTGGCTTATGACCTTTAACAAGGAAGTAGCCTGCACCAATGGTAACTGCCAAGGCAAATAGAGCGAGTGCGATATTCATGCTGGGATCCCTTCTGCCCACGCATTAGAATACTGTTATTTTTACAAACAATATTTTTACATTCTACTTTCACACTAACACTGAATACCTATATCGCAACCGGTGTGCATTAGTTAACAAGGCAACATTAGTGCCGCCTCCGCCCCTCCGAGTTGTCAATACTTTTAGCTTGAACTAAACTCCCTGCTTGCTCATGGTTCACACCCATCCTTACCTACCCCCAGAAAGGTTCGTCTTCTCCCATGCTTAAGGGCTTTAAAGACTTCATTATGCGCGGCAACGTGGTCGAACTTGCCACCGCAGTCATCATCGGTTCCGCATTCACGGCGATCGTCACTTCCGTGACGGATTCCATCATCCAGCCGATCATTAACTCCCTCGGCTCCGCCGAGGTCGATGGCTTGGGCTTCCAAATCACCGATAATAAGTCCACCCTCGTAGACTTTGGCGCCGTCATTACCGCCGCGATTAACTTCCTGATCATCGCCGCAGTGGTCTACTTCCTCATTGTCATGCCGCTGAACAAGCTCACTGAAGCTGCTAAGCGCCGCCAGGGTGTGGACCCAGAGGCCCCGGCACCAACCTCGGAAGAACTCTTGGCAGAAATCCGCGATCTTCTGCAGGCGCAGAACGCTGATGCTGTCACCACCGCAGATAAGGCGCTTAGGGATGCTACTGCAGCCGAGAACACCGATAACTCCACTGCTTCTGAGGGCAAGCACAGCCGCCACGACGACTAATCCTTGCTAAAGACACAGCTGAGCCCGTGCCCACCTTCGCAATGAGGGAGGACACGGGCTTTTGTTAAGACTGCATTAGCATTTCCAAGCTCGCGAATAGGATGCGCGGGCTACCCGCCGTGGTGCGGCGGCTGGTTCTCGCGGTAAAACTCTTCGCCGCGCTCGGCTGCTTGAGCTCCGTCGCCTTCTGCCGCGGCATCATCGAGAGTGACGATGCGCTGTGCATCGGCACCTTCTCCACTAGCTAATTCCTGCTCTACCGGGCGATCCGCGCTGCGGTCATATTCCGGCGCATCTGACTGCCTGAATACACGCCTGCGCTGGCGGCGTGGTTGAGAGGTCATGGCAGTATCTCCCCCCTTTCCTTCGCGTTATTGCACGCTGGATTCTTGCAATTGATCCACAAGGTGGTGGACCAGCGGGGTCAACGTGGCCATGCCGTCGCGCACGGCAGCGCGCGATGGTGCGAGGTTGACCACGACGGTGGAACCAGAAACGCCCGAAATGCCGCGGGATGCACACGCATCGACCGCGCCGCAAGCCTGACCAGAAGAGCGCAAGGCCTGGGCCACGCCCGGCACCATCTTGTCGATGACCCCAGTAGTAGCTTCCGGGGTCTTATCGCGCGGGCCTACTCCGGTTCCTCCGACGGTGAGCACGAGATCCACACCGCCGACGACGCCAGTTTCGATGGCTTGCCGGATCTTGGATTTCTTCGAACGCACGACCACCGAACCATCGATGCGGAAATTCGCCTCTGCCAAAAGCTCAGTAACCAGTTTGGCGGTGCTATCTGAATTTTCGCCGGGGTGATCCGTGACGATCACGACGAGCGCGCGGCGCGGCGCCGCCACCCGGTCCTCCTTCTCGCTGGCCAAGAGGTAGGCGTCATCCGGCTCCGCCACATCCCGCAAAGCGTCTGTGGAAGCCGAATTCTCCAACCTAGTGGAGTCGGTCAAGTCTTGCTGGGAGTCTGCCATTTTTCTCCTTCAAAGAAACGTCGGGGCGCAATGCGGACACGGCGCGGGCTGCGTTTTAATCTACTCGCCCGTCAGGGTTACCTCTACCTGACGAGTATCATCCGAATTTCCATCGGATACTTCCAAGGTGACGGTCGCACCGAAGTCTTGGGAACGCGCGGCAGCGATAAGCGCATCGGCGTTTTCAATCAGCCGGTCATTGACGCGGGTGACGATATCTCCCTGCTTCAAACCTGCTTGTTCCGCCGGGCTCCCCGGCTCGACCTCGGCAATGCGCGCGCCATTTCCGTCATCGCGCGCCAAGACCTTAACCCCCAAGGTGGGGTGAGTTACCTGTCCTTTATTGATGAGCTCATCCGCCATCCGCTTAGCAAAGTTGGAAGGGATGGCAAACCCGAGGCCGATAGAGCCGCCCTCGCCCGTGGCTTTATCAGACAACGAGGCAATCATCGAGTTCATACCAACGATATTGCCGTCCATATCCACCAAAGGACCGCCGGAATTGCCGGGGTTAACGGCGGCGTCAGTCTGGATGGCATCGATAAGCGAAGACTCGCCACCCTCCTGGGACGCACGCACCGGACGGTTCTTTGCGGATACGATGCCAGAAGTCACCGTGGCATTGAGTCCAAGCGGCGAACCGACGGCGACTACCTCTTGGCCAACCGCTACCGCATCCGAGTCGCCGAATTGGAGGTGCGGCAGGTCTTGCACGTCCTTGATCTTGATGACGGCGACATCCGTATTGGCATCGGAAGCCACGAGATCGGCTTCGTGCTTGCTACCATCGTTCAAGGTCACCTGCATGATGCCACCCTGTTCCGCACCGGCGATGACGTGGTGGTTGGTCAACACGTAACCATCGGGAGAAATGATCGAGCCAGAGCCTTCCGCAGCCGAGGTCCGAGTAGCGGTCTGAATGGATACCACGGCCGGCAAAACCTTGGAGGAAACCGCTTCCACCGAACCTTCCTCTGGTTCCTTACCCATGCTATTGGCGGCCGGTTGGCTGCGAAGAGCCTCGTTAACCACGGACGTACCGCTGCTGGACTGGTTCTTACCCACGACCACACCGGTAATGGAGCCTGCTGCAATTGCCGCTACCGCTGCGATTGCGGTCGCGGCGCCAAGTCCGATCTTCTTTTTCTCCTTAGGCTGCGGCGGCAAAGGCGTTACCCCAGGCACGGGCGGCTGGCCGGGTTGGTTGTTCACAGGCCCTTGCTGGGAATCATCGCCCTGCTGACTAGAGAAGCTGGATGTTTCATCCTGCCCCCGGGTAGCACTCGGCTGAGCGCCACCAAAGAGGCGATTGCTGGGCGGGGTGTGCTGCCCGTATGCGGAAGCTTGTGCATCCTGCTCGTTGATGCGCGGCTGGTTCCAGCCCTGGGAATAGGTTCCGTTGGAATATGCGGATCCAGAATTCTGCTGCCCACCGCGCGGCTGGTTATACGGCGCCTGCCCATTGTTCATGCCGTAGGGTTCCTGCGGGACACCGTGCGACTGACCATTATTGCCGCGGTTGTCATCATTCCTCATGTTCATAGGAACACTATGCCTCGCTTCGCTTAGTCACAACTTAAACTACTCTGCCAACGTACTAGAAGTTCCTGTGAAGTTACTGTAGACAATAAGCTGCCCAAACTCGCCGCACACATCACCCCCTTCACGCTCGTACACGCCTTCACAATCGCCGCACTACGCACCTTTCATGCTGGGGCGCGAACCGCCACGAGCACAATCGCAGAGAAAAACTGATCCACCATCGGGTTAGTGCGCTTTTATATTAATTTTAGGATTAGCCTGGCCTTAACTTGAAGTGGATTTCCTTGGTCTTTAAGACCCGAAGAGTAGACAGCACTGGCACAGCCCAAGTCTCCCCCATCGCTTGGCGCCGCCCAGGCCGGAAGGCGCTTTTTAATATCCCTTTCCCGGGCCTAAAACATCACAACCCCCTCGCAGTCGCTAATAAGCAACCGGGAGGGGGTGGGATTGAAAGCAGGCTTAGAACTGCTCTACGTCAACCAGGCCGAGCTTAGCGGCCTTGACCAGACGGCGCGGGATGCGCACGGTCTGACCATCGATGGTGACTTCCTGGAGGGCGACGTTGTCAGCCTTCCACTGGGAACGACGTGCGTGGGTGTTCGCACGGGACTTCTTAAACTTAGGAGTTGCCATTTTCTCTTCTTCTCCTTACGCGTTCTTCTTCTTGCGGCGAGCCATGGCACCGAAGCGCTGGTTGAAGCGCTCGACACGGCCAGCGGTATCCATAACGCGCTGTGCACCAGTCCAGAACGGGTGGGACTCAGCAGTAACGTCAACGACGATGAGCGGGTACTCGTTGCCGTCTTCCCACTCAACGGTGCGAGAAGAGGTAGCGGTGGACTTGGTCAAAAAGGAGTGACCGGTACCAGCATCGCGGAAGACCACTGGGTGATAATCCGGGTGGATGTCTTTCTTCATAGATATTCCCTCAGGGTTGGACTACGGGTCGGTTCCGCACACTGAATAATGACGGTACGGATCGTGCCCGAGTTGGGATGTACAGTTACAGCTCGCCCGGCGGCACTAAGCGCGCCGACCGATAACCTGAATTATCCTACATTCCACCGTCATATATACGAAATTGCTCACCTGCGGCAACCACAGTCGCCACAGGCGCACATCTACGCCCCACTCGTTATAGTAAGCTTTCGAACTTCCCCAATGCGTTAGGCAGTGCTGCTTGATTATCGACGCAAAGACGACGGCTTTATGCGCTAGGCTATCGCGGCAGCGATTAGGTATATCGTGAGTAAGGCTGTAAGATTTGCTCTTGCTGTTGTCAAAATATACGTATTACGCCCCGTCTACTGGTTTTTGACGACGATGCCGCACCTGCTCACACCTCACTTTTTGAGCACTGCCACCCTCACACGGCAGTCGGCACGTAGTCGTTTATAGCCACGATGTGGGCGGCTAGGAGAAAGAAGACCCATGTCGGCTATTTGCCAGGTAACGGGCCGCAAGCCGGAATTCGGCAAGCAGGTCTCGCACTCGCACCGCCGCACTTCGCGCCGTTGGAACCCCAACGTGCAGCGTCGTCGCTACTACCTGCCCTCTGAGGGCCGTACCATTACTCTGAATGTTTCCACCAAGGGTATGAAGATCATTGACCGCGACGGCATCGAGTCCGTTGTTGCCAAGATCCGCGCACGTGGGGAGAAGATTTAAGTATGGCACGTAACGATATTCGCCCAATCATCAAGCTGAAGTCCACTGCGGGCACCGGTTACACCTACGTGACCCGTAAGAACAAGCGCAATAACCCGGATCGCATCTCCCTGAAGAAGTTCGATCCGATCGCCCGCAAGCACGTCGAATTCCGCGAGGAGCGATAATTCATGGCTAAGAAGTCCAAGATCGCTAAGAACGAGCAGCGCAAGGAAATCGTCGCCCGCTACGCGGAGCGTCGCGCTGAGCTCAAGAAGATCATCAAGAACCCGAACACCCCGGATGAGGAGCGTTTGGAGGCTCAGTTCGAGCTGAACCGCCAGCCCCGTGACGCTTCCCCAGCCCGCGTTCGTAACCGCGACGCAGCCGATGGCCGTCCGCGCGGTTACCTCCGCAAGTTCGGCCTGTCCCGTGTCCGTATGCGCGGCATGGCTCACCGTGGTGAGCTGCCGGGCGTTCGCAAGTCCAGCTGGTAAAGGGGTAATTGCACAATGGCTAATAAGCGCAATAACCAAAAGAAGTTCCGTATGGAGCAGAGCCGTCGCCCGAAGAAGAACCCTTTGAAGGCTGAGGGCATTGAGAAGGTGGACTACAAGGACACCAAGACTCTGCGTCTATTCATCTCGGATCGCCACAAGATCCGTTCCCGTCGCGTCACCGGCTTGACCCCGCAGCAGCAGCGTCAGGTTGCTACCGCAGTCAAGAACGCACGCGAAATGGCTCTCCTGCCGTTCACCACCCGCTAAACAGTAGCTGGGTATCAACAGCGCACTTTTGCCGCTGGCAAGTGTGACACGGTAAAAGAACCATAAACTTTCGCCGCCTACCTTTCGAGGTGAGGCGGCGAAAGTCGTTTTGGGGTCTTTTCGAGCGCTACACCGCAAGCGCGCTCCACCTCGCGGCAACACCACCCGCACAGCTCCTCCACGCACGCCTCCAGTCCCGGACGCGACGCACCCGCCGCACGCTCCCCCAAGCGCTACTGTGCTATTGCATAAGTGTTACATTTATAGCAATCCTGCGCCGCACAACTTTTAGATGCGCACCGCTTTGCAATGAGTGAAAGGCAGTGACTGTATGGCCCTGCATCAATCCCTTCTCGATCTTTCGGAGCTTGCTCCCCATTGCCAGTCCCGGGCAACCGCTCGCGGCTTATTGGCGGAGGCACAAGATGTCTTGCGCAATGCGGTAGCACACCAGGACGATGAGATTGAATTAGCCAATTGGTTTTCGCGGCTGCTGACAGATATCGTGCGCGCACCGGGCGTGGACGCGGATATCCGGTTAACCGGCGCGGCCGCGCGCGGTGATCAGCTGCCCAGCATGTCCATCGAGTGGATGGGAGAAGACGGCGATTTGGAGTCCGTTTTTCGCGATGTCGGGCTAGAGGTACATCAAGCAGCCGATTCCATGGCAGCGCGCGTCGATGCCGGCCTGCCTTTAGGCCGCGGCGGCGAGCAGGCCTTATTGGAGGAGGCCTTGGCCCAGCGCCCGCCGCTTCTGCAGCGCGTTGGCGGTTTGCCCGATCGCAGCGCGGCCGTGGATATCAAGTCCATGCTGTTATCCCCCATCGCCGCGATTGCGCGCTGGGCGGCACCGGGACCGCGCCCCACGGTCGATCGCCTCGCCATTGGCCAAGAGCGCGGGATGCTCACAACAGAGGACACAGAGACCTTGGACCTTGCATGGCGCACGGGCTATTCGGTAGAAATGCGGCGCTGGTTCGATAATGTGCACGGCCGCGAATCCATTCTGCAAGACCTGCCACCGCTGGAGCGCACGGCCTACGGAACGGCCTGCCGCATGGTGTCTGCGACCTTCGAGTCCATCTCCCGACGCACCGCGGATGGCGCGAATTAGAATCGCCACAAAGTTCTTCTGCCACGCATGCGGTCCGCGCCAGCGGGCTACAGGGCTGTAGAGTTGTTGAGTAAAAGCATTTTCTGCTGAGAGAAAGGAGGCGTCCGCCGCATGTCAGGAAACGTCGGTAGGCCGCGTAAACATAGCCCCCGCCGCAGAGGCAATAGCGCCCGGGAAGAGATTTTGGACGCCTCCTCAGAGTTATTTACCACCCAGGGCTTTGCCACAACGTCGACTCACCAAATCGCGGACGCGGTGGGCATACGTCAGGCATCGCTGTACTACCACTTTCCCTCCAAGACGGAGATTTTCCTCGCGCTGCTTAATTCCACCATTGAGCCTTCGCTGGAGCTAGCCGATGAGCTGGTGGATTCTGATGCCGAGCCGGAGCAGCGCCTGTGGTCCTTGGTCGCCGCGGAATCGCGCCTTTTGCTCACCAGTGGTTGGAACGTCGGCCGGTTGTACCAGTTGCCGGTGGCCAATTCGCCGGAGTTTTCGGAGTACCACAGCTCTCGCGAACGGCTGCAGAGCCACTTCCGTACCACCGCCGCTGCCATTGTGGGAGACGCGGACCCGCGTATCGAATTGCCTTTCCACATCGCACTATCTGTCATCGAGATGCGCCCCAATGATGGCACGCCTCCCTATGCAGCGGCCCAGTCGGTTCCGGAGACCGCTGCCATGCTTGCCGATGCCGCCCTTGCAGTCCTCGGCGCCACCGTCCCCGAGAACGCGGAAGCCATGACGCTGGAGTTACTAAAGAACCGCAATGACTCGATCTCTGCGGCTGCGGCGGCTGCTGCAGACCGCAAGAAGAAAAAGTCTCGCTAACCACTTCCTTGTGGAATCGTTAACCACTAACCAGTGGTTAACGTTGCCAGGAATCGGTAAAGTCCGCCGTTGCGGCCAACCCGCCGCCCTCGCGCACGCTAATCCCGCTGGGGGTTACAACGATGGTCGAGGGCGAGGCATCCACGTAGTAGTTACCGCCGTCTTGGCCAATGATGGATCCGGTAAATTCGCCGCCGAAGATGGTGGACCGGTAGGTCAGCGTTCCTCCCGTGTTTTCGCAGACAATGGCCCTCCCGTCTGGGCCTTTACCGGCGAAGACGACGCGCTCAAAACGGTGACAATCGGCGTAGGTATTAATATCGGTCCAGCCGTATTCACCCAGGCCGTCGATGAAGTCGCCTCCGCCGCCATTAGTGGTCTTCGGCGGCTGTGCCTGTTCTTGTTCGGTCTCGGTCACCGTGACCACGGGTGGTTCTTTGTCTTGGGTTTCCGGGGACTTTGTTGCCGTCGAGGTTTCTTCGGTGGAAGTCTCCGTCGTGCTTTCGACGGTGGTCATACCGCCATCGCCGGAAAAGTCGGGCTGATTCCCATCCGTGCTACTGCTACAGGCGCTTAAAACGATGCCCGCGGTCGCTACTACGCCGAGGTGCAATCCCCAACGCACACGAAAAGTTAATTGAAAGTGCGGCATGATAAGTCCTTTCTCATAAGCCGGAAGTGGGGCTAACAAGCTGGGGTGGGCCAGGCAATATCGGCCTTGGAAAGATCGAGCGCCATGCCCGAAAGTATTGGTTGGGCGGAGGCGTATTGACCATCGGGGGCCGAGGCGATGAGCGCTACCGCCACCTCTCGGCCGCCGATGGTGGCAAGACCCATCTGCCGCACATCATAGCCGCCCGCGGTATCTGGGCCCCAGCCACCTTTAAGGGCGGCACCCTCTAGGTTGCGCAGGCCATAGCTTTGGGCGGGGTCGGGAGTAGACATCGCGGTGAGGATGGGCTCGGCACCGTTGACGCAGCGCAGCTTCGCCATGAACGCGGCTTGGTCGCCCACGCTCCACTGCGTTTGCCCGAAGGCGCTAAATTCCGGGCGGGTGACCTGGCTTTGTACCTGGGTGGTGGTATCGCCGGCCTCAGCTAATACCTGTTGCGCGGCCTGGGCGGCTTGTGCGCCGCCGCCGAGTGCGTCCCAGGCGGATTGCGCCGCTTCATTATTGGAATAGGTAATCGCAGATGTCACCACATCCGGGCCGATAAGCCCTGCGCGATGGGCGGCGATGAGCACCGGCACCTTGGAGGTGGACCAGGCGGTTTCGGGCGCGGTGCGCCCGGCGGCAACGGTGGTGTTGCCATCCGATACCGCGATGCCTACATTCCCGTAGTTGGCGGCGATGCGGTCGAGTTCGCGCTGCAGGTCGCCGGCCGACGCCAACTCACCGTCACCAGCTCCGGCTCCAGCATTGGCATCGGCTGGGGCATCTGGCTGGGCATCGGCCGGCGTAGCCTCGGCCTTCTCTGCGGCATCGCGAGGGCTATCCGCCCTATCCGCTGCGCTCTCCGTAGAGCGCGACGTTTCCTGCTTGGCGATGTCCGGCTCTGATTCCGTCTCCTGCTCGCCCTGCCCGCACGCGCTAAGGCACAGCGCCCCGGCCATAACTAGGCCGCCGAGCGCCATGCGCCTCGGGGCGGTACGCCTCGGTGCGGTGTGGGTTGGTGCGAGCATGATCAGAATCCTTAGGTGTCAGGCGCTATCGCTAGTGCGCGAAGTGGCGCGTTCCGGTGAGATACATCGTAACACCAGCGGCCTTAGCTGCCTCGATAACTTCTTCATCGCGGATGGAGCCGCCGGGCTGGACAACGGCTTTGACGCCGGCATCGAGAAGCACTTGCAAGCCGTCGGCGAAGGGGAAGAAGGCATCGGAGGCGGCGAAGGAGCCTTGGGTGCGGTTGGTGGCATCAGCAAGCGTATTGGCGCGCTCGACCGCAAGCTTGGCGGAATCCACGCGGTTAACTTGGCCCATGCCCACGCCGACGGTCGCGTTGTCCTTAGCCAGCAAAATGGCATTGGACTTGACCGCGCGCACCGTGCGCCAGGCGAATTCGAGCTGGGCCAAGTCCTCGTCGCTCAGGGCCTCGCCCGCTGCCAGAGTCCAGTTTTCGGGCTTATCACCCTCGGCCTGGTAAGTATCCGGCTCTTGGCGCAGCACACCGCCGGAGATGTACTTGCGCTCCTCGCCTTGTTCCTCTGGCTCGGCCAAAAGAACGCGCAGGTTCTTCTTGGACTGCAGAATCTCCAGCGCCTTATCTTCATAGGCGGGTGCGACGATAACCTCGGTGAAAATGCCCTTKACCTGCTCGGCCATCTCTACGCTGACCTCGCGGTTGACGGCAATAACCCCGCCGAATGCGGACATCAGGTCGCAGGCGTGCGCCGCGCGGTGGGCCGCAGCGATGGACTCGTCCGATACGGCGATGCCACAGGGGTTGGTGTGCTTGATAATCGCCACACAGGGGCGCTCGTGGTCCCAGGCCGCGCGCCACGCAGCGTCGGCGTCCTGGTAGTTGTTGTAGCTCATTTCCTTGCCGTTGAGCTGCTGGGCATTGGCCAGACCCTTGGTGCCAATCCGGGTGACGGTGGCGGCCTGGTGGGAATTCTCGCCGTAGCGCAGCGAGGTGGTCTCCTCGCCATCGCTGAGCTGGCCCACGAACCATGCGGAGACCGCCGCATCGTAGTTAGCGGTGTGAAGGAAGGCATCGCGGGCGAGCCCACGGCGCTGGTCAAGGCTAAATCCACCCTCCTCAACGGCCTGGGTCACCTCGCCATAGCGCGCCGGATCCACGACCACGGCAACGGACGGGTGATTCTTGGCGGCCGCGCGCACCATGGACGGTCCACCGATGTCGATCTGCTCCACGCATCCATCGAAGTCCGCGCCGGAGGCTACCGTTTCCTGGAAGGGATACAGGTTGACCACGACGAGCTGGAAGGGCTCTACCTCAAGCTCGTTGAGCTGCGCCAGGTGGTCTTCCTTGCGGGTATCGGCCAGGATCCCGGCGTGCACGCGCGGGTGGAGCGTCTTCACACGGCCTTCCAGGCACTCGGGGAAACCGGTGAGCTTTTCTACCGGGGTGACCTCGATTCCCAGGTCAGCAATCTTCTTGGCGGTGGAGCCGGTAGAGACGATCTCTACGCCCGCCTTATCGAGTGCGCGGGCCAGATCCTCCAGCCCCGTCTTGTCGTACACGCTAATGAGTGCGCGTTTTACCTGCTTGCGGTCTTCGCTCATGAGGAGGATTAAGCCTTTCGAAAAGTCTTAGTCTGCGAGTTGAATAAAAAGTTCCTCGCCGCGGGGCTGCGCCGCGCGCAGCACGTCGACGATGAGTTCGCGCTCTACCTTCTTAATGCGTTCGTGGAGACTTCCTTCATCATCGTCTGCCCGCACGGCCACCGGCCGCTGCGCAATGATGGAGCCGGTATCCACGCCCGCGTCCACGAAATGGACGGTAGAGCCTGTGACCTTCACGCCATACTCCAACGCATCGCGCACCCCGTGCGCGCCCTTAAACGCAGGCAATAACGCCGGGTGGGTATTGATGGTGCGGCCTTCGAAGCGGCGGAGGAACCCTTCCCCCAAAATCTTCATAAAGCCTGCGGAAACAACAATGTCTGGCTGCGCAGCATCTACTGCATCAGCCAGACATGTATTCCATTCGGCACGGTCCGCGCCCATTTCCACGATCTCGGTATCGATATCGCGTTCTCGGGCGCGTTCAATACCTCGACATGGTTTATCCGCCACCACTTTCACCACACGGTAGCGCTCATCCTGGGCATCCAAGATGGCTTGCAAAAGCGAGCCCGTCCCAGAGACAAGCACAACAACTCGTAGGCGATCAGTGGCAGCAGTAGCGCGTGGTGGCATCGGTGAAGTCACGCGCTATAGCCTAGTCCCTCCTACCGCTTTCAGTAGAATCTGCCGCTTCCGATTGTGCTGCTTCGCCGCCTTCTGCCGCGCCTGTGTCGCTCTCTTCGGATTCTTCCACGAGTTCGCCCTCCAAGATCTCGGGGTCTGCATCCTCGGCCGGGGCTGCCGCTTCACGCTCGCCGCTTGCCGATGCCCCCTCGTCCTCACCATCTCCCGCGGTACTCTCCGCGTCATCGCCGTCGTCGCTGTCTTCGACGACCTCCCCTTCGATGACCTCGTCGGCGTTGTCTGCGGTTGCCGTGGATTCTGCGGCAGCGTCTTCGTCGTCGGCTGCGTCGTCCGCGTCATTCGCTGCTGACTCGGAGCCCTCACCGTCGCCAGATTCCGAATTATCCTCGTCCTCGTCCGTTTCGATCTCGTTCGGATCGGCATCAGCATCGTCGCCGTCAGCCTCGTCGGTTTCGGCCTTGTCTGCATCAGACTGCTCTGCGTCAGCGGTGCCCTCGGAAGCGGTATCTTCTGCCGACTCTGCAGCATCTTCTGAATCCTCTTCGGAGGCCTCCGCCGCCGACGACTCCGCTTCAGCTGCGCGGGTATCCCGCCAGTTCATAAGCGCAAAGGCTGCCGCAACGGCCAAGCCCACGACGGCGATCCACAGCGCGGCGAGGCCAGCAGCGGTCCACAGGTGCGGGCCGGTGTGACCGTAGTAGCCAAGCGTGCCGCTAACCAGATAGCACGCGAAAAACATGATGACCGCGGTAGCCACCGTGGCCGCGAGCACCTTCTGGAAGGACGGGCGTTTTTTATACAGGGACATCGTCGCCGCGATGAGGGGAACCACCATGAAGACGACCGCCCAGCCGGGCGAGGATGCCGGGATGCCACCGGTAATAGGCAGCGGCGGCAGCGGAACAAGGTGGGTGCTAAAGAGGCTGACCTGTGCCTCCCCCGCCGAAAACTCCGAACCAACAAGCACTGCCCCGGTGCTGACGATGGCGTTGGGAATATACAGCAAGCTCAACAGGATGAGGGTGAAAACGCCCAGCCCAGAGATGGACGGATATTCATCCATCATCTCCCCTTGGCGCGAGAAGTTCACGATGAAGACGAGCACGAAGACCACGGTCGCGCCAATGGCGAGGTAGGCGAGATAGCGCAAGGCGATAAGGGCGGCATCAACAAGCAGCGGCGGGGCACCATARCGCTTGGCCAAGGCGCGCCACAGGCGGGTACCCATGCCGGCCGCCATCGCCGCTAGGTGCACCACGATGACCCGGGCAAGCGCAGCAGCGAGGTTCGGCGGGGATACATCGAAGACCTTGCCGGCATCCCACAGCATCACCCAGGCGATGCAGGTCAGTACCACTGGCACGCCAACCACACAGGCGACAAGAATAGCCAGGTCCTTCACGCTGACTTTGTGTTTTACCGCGGCACGCACGCGCACCGCCACCACCGTGGCGAGGATAAGCGCGGGCAAGGCTGGGAGGAACGACAGATCCACCCCGGCCGCAGATACCGGCGCGAGGTTAAAGACCATCCACGCTTCCGCCACGATGGTGGGCAGCCACGCGAGCGGTGAGCCGAAAAGCAAAAGCGTGCCGAATGCGAGCGCCACAATAATAAGGACAACAATAATATTCGGCAGCGCCGCCGACATGAATAATTGGCGGATGCGCCCGGCCTTCGTCAGCGGGGCCGGCGTGCGACGGGCCTTCGCCTTCGACCCGGCTTTGCGAGCGACGCGTTCTGCAGAATTATGTGGCTTCTGCGTCGCGGTGGCGTGCGGTGCACGAGGGGCGCGCTCTGTCTGCACTGTCCGGCCCCGCGCCTGGCTACGCGGGCGAGGCGTTGACCGAGATTGGGGGCTGGTGTTTTTGTTCATCGGCGTCCACTTTGCCACCTTTTGCGCGCGGTAGCGGGGTGGCGCGACGAGGCGCCTCCAAAATCACCGTGGACTTCTTCAGTAACTACTGTAGACATATATATGGAATAAAGTTTTCCCCCTTATTCCCCACTGGTCACAGTAATTTCACACTGGGACGCTTCCGCAACCGGCCCCTCAGGTGCACTATTACAGCCTCGGGGCTACCGCGAGGGTTTGGCTTTGAGAGATTTATATCGCACTATGCGTAAAATTCTCCAGAAGTTGCCTGCATGTAGGCTTATTCCAAACCGGCGCGAGAAAAAATTCACTTTTGGCTTGCTGTTATCTTTTTGAGACGCTACTGTTACATCTCGTTGGTAACAAGAAGGTCACAATCTCGTAACTAACCTAAAGACGCTGTAACGCTCTTTTTGAAGATTGTGAAAGACACGAAAGAAGATTTAATGCGAAGCAAAGTTCAGCGTGGCGCCGGTCGCCATCGCAAGATTGTCACCTCGCAGACCACCAAGGGTCGTATCGCTGTCATGACCGTTGCAGCCGGTGCCGTGTCCACCGCCGGCGTAGGCGGCGCAGCTGCCGCTAACGTTGAGTCCGACAACACTGCGGCTACCACCACCAAGACGCAGTCTGTTGACTACAAGCTTGCCGCTGATACTTCCGAGGTTAACAACGCCCCAGAAGGCTCCTCCGATGCTGCACCACAGATCCTCAACGTGGCTGAGGCAAAGCCGGTCACCAACTTGGTTGACCAGCTGAGCAAGTCCATCCAAGCTTCCGCTGACCGCGCCGCCGAGGACCTTGCCGCTCGCGCCCCTTCCATTGCTCGCCCCGCTGAAGGCGCCTTCACCTCTGGCTTCGGCCCGCGCTGGGGTTCGTTCCACTCGGGTGTTGACATCGCCAATGCCATTGGAACCCCCATCCTCTCCATCATGGACGGCACCGTTATCGATTCCGGCCCAGCCTCCGGCTACGGCCAGTGGATTCGTATCCTCCACGATGACGGCACCATGACCGTCTACGGCCACATGCAGACCCTCGACGTTGCCGTGGGCGAGCACGTGCACGCAGGCCAGAAGATCGCCGGCATGGGGTCCATGGGCTTCTCCACCGGTTCCCACCTCCACTTCGAGGTTCACCCGAACTCCGGTGACGCCGTTGACCCACAGGCATGGCTGGCCGAGCGAGGCATTCAGCTCTAAGAGCCTTCTTTCCTTCTTGTTAAAGCGCCGCAGATATCCTCTGCGGCGCTTTTACTATGCCTTCCGCCTCGGCACCTCCGCTAGCTCGCAATCACAATCATTCAACGCAGCGTTGCGGCTGCAGGGTCTGGGACCCGAATCCGCCAACACACCGCAAAGCGCCGAAAAGTATTCCTGCAATTTACCTATATGCCATGTGGCCGCAAGATGCGGCCCTTAAGCTGTCAGCTGTCTTTTTATCAAGCTCTCCAGCAAGGAATACCTTTATATGCGTACACGCACTCTCTCCCTCTTCACCGCCCTTAGCTGTGCCCTCGCACCCGCACCAGCTCTAGCTTCCGAAAGTGCTACCTACTACTCCACCAAGCAGCATTACCAACCACAGGGCTCAAGCTACGCCCAAGCCCCCAGTGGGTTTCACCAGATTTACACCTCAACGGTAGATCGCCACGGATCCCGCGGGCTATCAAGCTTTAAATACGATGACCTCGCGCAGCAGATGCTGGAGTATGCCCAACAACGCGATCAGCTCACCGAGCTCGGTACAAAGCTCATCCCGCAAGTAGAGGCCATGATAGCGGTAAACCGAGAGCTATCCGGTGGCCCTGGCCAAGAGGCCGGTTATGGAAATCTAACGGAAGTGGGACGAGAAGAGCTCAGGGGCATCGGCAAGCGCAATGCACAGCGCAATGCGGAACTACTGGGATCGATTGCTAACGATGACCTCAAGGTGAGCTTTACTTCCTCAGGAGAGGACCGTGCCAATGACTCTGGGTGGAATTTCGGGGAAGGTCTACTGGAACAATCCCCGGCACTGGCCGAGCAGTTGGGCGATGAAATGACAGATGGCCACGTTAACATCGCCGCACGCCCTGACTTGATGTACGCACACAAGGATAAAAAAGCTGCATCCTATGAGCGCTATACAGAGTGGAAGGACTCTCAGGCCTTACAGGAAAAAGTACAGCAGGCCTACGCCAAGCCAGAGTCGCAGCAGGCTGCACGCAGCTTGCTGGCTAAGATTTTTGCGCCAGAGTTTATCGACGGTTTAGCAGATGGTTCCGTGCACTTTTCCGCCCGAGAAAAGGACGATAAATCCGTTGAGGGCATCGTCGATGCTGCCTTACAGTTCTACAACCTTTACATCATCGCTCCAGCTCTAGAGCATGAGGAAAAGGCCCCAGCGGAGGGCTGGATCTTTGATAAGTACATGGACGATACCAGCGGACCAACCTTCGCGTACCTGCTTGACGTAGAAGACTTCTATGAGAAAGGCCCGACTATCAAGGGGCAGACGGTTGCCTACGACAACTATGAACCACTGCTTGAAGAGATGATTAGAAACGTTCAGGACCGCGCTGCTGGCGGCGACGTAGCGGCTAATTATCGCTTCGGTCACGCCGAGACCATCATCCCGCTTGCCGCGCTACTGAAGCTGCCAGGGTCCGAGCAGGGGATCCCGGAAGATGATTTATATAGCTGGGATAACTCCGCATGGCGTGGTGATTCTGTCTCACCGATGGGCGCGAATATCCAATGGGACGCATTCCAAAATGATCGCGGCGAGACCCTCGTGCGAATGCTCTACAACGAAAAGGAAATCCCGTTCCACGATGGCTGTGAGCCTATTTCCGCTGACTCAACGTTTTATACCATCGAGGAACTGGCCGAGTGCCTGCCCTTAAACTCCACCTCAGATCACTCTCAAGCCCACCTTATTAACGCTGAAGACGCTGCAGATCACCAAGCACCGGTTGATGATTCCCTCTCTTCCAAGCCGCAGTCCTGGGGGATCATCGATGCCATTGCGGGCGCACTGGCCATCGGTATAGGAATCGGTGCGGCCAACGCTTTCGGGCCACAAATTCAACAGCTACTGCAGAAATTTAGCAGCCAGCTCCCCTTCTAGTGCCGTTCGAGAGGCCCCTGCCCGACAGGGGCTCAAAACGCTTTCAGCCGAGTCCAGTACAGGGCCTTGTCGCAGGTGAATGGCAGTTTTCCACCCCGACACCGACAAGCTCAGCCCGCCACCCCCACTAGCCACCCCCAGAGCTTAAACCAGTACTTCAAACCCGCAACTTTAGCCACTTTCGTAACACGCGCAACAAGCTGGCATGTTCGAAACTTTTCGAACAATCATGGTTTCTACCAGCATTTTTCCAGATTGCGCGACACCCATGGGCAGGCTAACTTTTAACTCGTTGCCACAAGCGAACGCCAAATGGGGTATTTCCATTCCCTCGGCGTGTCGCACAGGGCAGTTGAAAGACGCCAAACCTTCAAGGTTTGCTCGCCTCGAGACCATGCACAGCCATGAAAAGGACTTAAACTTATGAAGCGCATGAACCGCGCACGCAGGAATGTAGCGCTAAGCATCATCACGCTTGGCACCGTTTTTGCTACCGGCACCTCCGCTTTTGCTGCTGATCCAGTGGCCAGCGTGGACGTTTCGAACGGCTCCTCTGAGCCACAAGCCACCAACGTTGATAACGCGGGCGTGATCGACGCCGCCGTCGGCCTCGCGAATACCGCCGTTGGTGTACTCAACGGCGATGCCACCCCGAAACTTAGCCAGAATGACTCCGGCGGGGTCAACATCGTCTTAGACCCCTCCTCCGTTCCTGGTCTGGGAGAAGCCTTCACTCCCGAGGGAGACCGCTCCGGGCTTACCCCTGAGCGTGGCAAGGACGCCGCTGGTAATACGGTGGTCTTCCCCACCTCCGGCACCTTAACCTCGGGCTTCGGTATGCGCTGGGGCGCGATGCACAACGGCATCGACGTCGCTAACCCAGTCGGCACCCCAATCCACTCCGTCATGGACGGCACGGTCATTAACTCCGGTCCGGCACAAGGCTTTGGCAACTGGATTCGCATCCAGCACGTCGATGGCAGCATCTCTGTCTACGGCCACATGCCCGCCAACTCGCTGCGCGTGAACGTGGGCGACCACGTTTCTGCGGGCGACCACATCGCGGACATCGGCAGTGAGGGACGCTCCACCGGCCCGCACCTGCACTTCGAAATTCACCCAGGCGGCGGCGCAGCCGTTGACCCAGTGGGCTGGTTCGACGAGCGCGGGATTTCGGTCTAAAGCTTTTCCATCGGCACACCGCCGATGAGCATGAGCCGCACCTTGCCGGAGGAACCGAAGTCCACGGTCACCGTGGCGCGGGCACCGGAACCGGCCGTTTCAATCACGGTTCCGAGCCCGTACTTCGCGTGGTTAACCCGGTCTCCCACAGCAAGGTTGAGGTTCTTATTCTTCGGCATGGAATTGGCTGCAGGCTGGCGAGTGCGTTGCGAAGGGGAAGACGTAGCGCGCTGGCCAAACCCAGCACCCCCACTACCGGCATAGCCACCACTAGAACCGCGGCGATAGCTCCGGCCATATTGATAGTCATCGGCTCCCCAGGAACCGGTGAGGTCACTATCGGAATCCTCTCGCCGCCAGTCGATGAGATCCTCTGGGATCTCGGCGAGGAAGCGACTGGCGGGATTGGTTACCGGATTGCCCCMCGCAGAGCGCAAGATGGCGCGCGTGAGGTACAACTTTTCGCGGGCACGCGTGATACCCACATACGCCAAGCGGCGCTCTTCGCTCAATTCCTTCGGGTTACCCAGTGAGCGCATGTGCGGGAATTGGCCGTCCTCCCAGCCAGCGACAAAGACGACGGGAAACTCCAAGCCCTTGGCCGTATGCAGGGTCATCATGGTCACTACCCCAGTCTCAGAATCCGGAATCTGATCCGCATCTGCGACCAGGGAGACCTTTTCCAAAAAGGCCTGCAACGAGCCCGGCGCGGCTTCGCCTTCTTCTAATAGCTCATTGGGATCGACCGCATCCGCCCCGGCAGCGGCCAGCTGGTTGGCGGCCTCCGAGGTAAATTCGCGGGCCACGGATACCAGCTCATTGAGGTTATCGAGGCGCGCGCCATCCTGCGGGTCGTTGGAGTTTTCTAACTCCGCCTTATAACCGGTGGCATCCAGGATGGCGGTGAGCAGTTCGCCCAAATCGGGCTGGCCGGTCACCTCATCGCGCATGCCTGGGATTTGTGCGCGGATGCTGTCCATCATGTCATTGAATTTGGTAACGGCATTTACGGCGCGGGTGCCAAGACCGCGGACGTCGCCCCGGGGGACATCGGCAAGCGCCTTGCCAAAGCTTATCCCCTGGTTTTCCGCGTGCAGGGCAATCTGGCCCTGGGCCTTATCGCCAATGGCGCGCTTGGGGACGTTGATGATGCGGCGCAGGCTCACCGTATCGTCCGGGTTATCCATAATGCGCAGGTAGGCCACCATATCGCGGATTTCGCGGCGTTCGTAAAAGCGCGTTCCGCCAACGACCTTATAGGGGATGCCGGAACGAATGAAGATATCCTCCAGCGCGCGGGAGGCATTATTGGTCCGGTACATCACGGCGATATCGGAATAGCTGTGGCCCTTATCCGCCAGCGCATCAATCTCTGCGGCGATAAAGCGGGCTTCATCGTGTTCGTTATCCGCCACATAGCCCACGATGGATTCGCCATCGCCATGCGCGGTCCACAGGTTTTTCTCCCGACGGTTCTCGTTTTTCGCAATCACGGCATTGGCCGCGTTCAAGATGGTCTGCGTGGAGCGGTAGTTTTGCTCCAATAAGATGGTGTGCGCCTGCGGGTAGTCGCGCTCGAATTCCTCGATATTGCGGATGGTGGCGCCGCGGAAGGCATAAATGGACTGATCGGAATCGCCCACCACGCACAGCTCTGGGGCATCGGGACCTAGCTCGCCCTTGCCCACGAGCGCCGCTACCAGCGCGTACTGGGCGTGGTTGGTGTCCTGGTACTCATCAATAAGCACGTGCTTAAACCGTCGACGATAAAACTCCACCACCTGCTTGTGCTCGGTGAAAATGCGCACTACTTCCCCAATAAGATCGTCGAAGTCCACCGCATTGGCCGCGCGCAGGCGGCGCTGGTACTCGGCGTAGACATCCGCCACGGTGGTTTCAAAGGGGTTCTTGGTCTGCTGCGCTTTGTCGGCCGCCTCGACCGGGCCCACGAGCTCGTTTTTGTGGTTAGAGATCTGGTTTGCCAGCACGCGCGGGGTGTATTTCTTCAGATCCAGCTGCATGTCCTTGGCAATCATGGATAAAAGCCGGCGGGCATCGTCGCCATCATAAATGGTGAAGTTGGTATTAAGGCCCGGCACGAGCTGCGCGTTCTGGCGCAGGATGCGCACGCAGATGGAGTGGAAGGTGGACACCCACATGCGCTCGGCTACCGAACCCACTAAGGAGCCCACGCGCTCCTTCATCTCCGCGGCGGCCTTATTGGTAAAGGTAATGGCGAGAATTTCCCACGGGTTTACCCCGCGGTGGCGCATGAGGTACGCGATGCGGCGGGKAAGCACCGCGGKCTTGCCGGAACCCGCGCCGGCAACGATCAGCAGGGGCCTGTCGGTATGGGTGACCGCCTCTAATTGCTGCGGGTTCAGGCCTTGGGTTAAAGGATCGGATTCCGCGGGCCTGGGCGTGCTGCCAAAAGGGTTCTGCTGTTCGGGTTGGCTAGGGGCAAAGCCGCCGCGGGAGGAGGCACCAGATGCGGGTTCGCGCGGGGTGAAAGAAGGGCTAAATGGAGAGTTATTCGTCATAATGCCTACCAACCTACTAGCCCCACCGGACATGGCCCGTATTTGCGGCATACACTGCGCTTTCCAAAACCCTGACCAAGTAGCACGATGGCACCGCGAAGTGGCACAATAAAGGACCATGACCGCTGAAGATAATGAATCCATCGTTGACAATGGCTTGGATATCCGCACGCCCACCGGCACGGATGATCCCCTATCTGATGCGGAAATCCAGCAGTATCGCGAGGAAATCAACCGCCTGGATCAGATCATCTTGGATGCCGTCAAGCGCCGCACCGAGGTCTCCCGCGCGGTGGGCCGCACCCGCATGAGCTCCGGCGGCACGCGCTTGGTGCACACCCGCGAGATCGCCATCCTCAATGAGTTCCGCGCGGAACTTGGCGAGGAAGGCCCCACCATCGCCTCTGCCCTGCTGCGCATGGGGCGCGGACGCCTAGGCTGAATCCACTATAAAAGACCCGGATTAATTACGATCTCATCCATACTATGCAGTACGCTTTCGGGGCATGAATGCAGTACTCATCGCCGTCATTATCATGCTCGCGCTCGCCCTCCTGCGGGTGCACGTGGTGGTGGCGCTTTTCATCGGCGCGATAGTCGGCGGCCTCCTATCCGGCATGGGCCTGGATGCCACCATGGTCGCCTTCCAGGACGGGCTCGGCGGCGGCGCCAAGATTGCCTTGAGTTATGCCCTCTTGGGCGCCTTTGCGATGGGTGTTGCCTCCGCCGGGCTGCCGCAGATCCTGGCCAACTTTCTCATCGCCAAGCTCGGCGGCACCGGCGAATTAGACCCCAAGGCCGCGGCCACCACCAAGTGGATGCTCATTCTTGGCCTTATCGCCATGGCCGTGATGAGCCAAAMCCTCAYCCCCGYCCACATCSCCTTCAYCCCGCTGCTGGTCCCGCCGCTATTGGCGGTGATGAATAAGCTCAAGCTGGATCGACGCCTTATCACCACGTGCCTGACCTTCGGCCTTATCACCACCTACATGTTCATTCCGGTGGGCTTCGGGTCCATCTATTTGAACGATATCCTGCTCTTCAATATCGAAGAGGCTGGCCTGGATACCTCCGATATCAATATTATGCAGGTCATGGCCATTCCCGCCCTGGGCATGCTCACCGGCCTGCTCATCGCCATCTTTATCAGCTACCGCGCCCCGCGCGAGTACGAGGACCGGCCTATTGCCGCCGAAGAGCACCAGGAAACACCCTCGACGTATAAAATCTGGGTCTCCATCCTGGCGATTATTGCCACCTTCGCCGTCCAAATCATCATGCAGACGCTCGATTTCGAATCCGATGGCCTGCTCGTCGGCGCCCTGACCGGCCTGGGTATCTTGCTCATTTCCGGCGCGGTGGATTGGAAGCACGCCGATGACGTTTTTACCAACGGCATGAAAATGATGGCGCTTATCGGCTTTATCATGATCACCGCGCAGGGCTTTGCCTCCGTCATGACGGCCACGGAGGAGGTCGGCCCGCTTGTCGATGCCACCGCCAGCCTCTTTGGCACCAATAAGTTCCTCTCCGCAGGCGCCATGCTCTTGGTGGGCCTGGTGGTCACCATGGGCATCGGCTCATCCTTTTCCACCCTGCCGATTATCTCCGTTATCTACGTTCCCCTGTGCGCCTCGCTCGGCTTTAGCCCCGCGGCCACGGTAGCGCTCATTGGTACGGCAGGCGCGCTTGGCGATGCCGGCTCCCCCGCCTCCGATTCCACCCTCGGCCCCACCGCGGGCCTCGGCGCCGATGGCCAACACGACCACATCCGCGACTCCGTCATCCCCACGTTTATCCACTTCAATATCCCACTTCTGATCGCCGGCTGGGCGGGCGCTCTCATCCTCTAAATGCCACATTTTCACGGTGCCGTTGGCACTCATTCTCGACTACGGTGGGAGGGGTACACATTGCCAATGCGCTCGTCGCCAGAAAGGCCAATTGCCATGGATATCACCGCATCGTCCCAGTGGAAAGACCTGGTCAAGGTTTATGAAGAAAAGCAGGACCTGCGCCTGCGCGAACTCTTCGCCGCAGATGCAAACCGCGCCGAGAACTACACCTTCGACGCCGCCGGCCTGCACGTGGATTTATCCAAAAACCTCATCGATGAAGACGTCCTCCAGCACTTGGTTGAGGTAGCCCGCGCCGCCGACGTGGAAGGCCGCCGCGATGCCATGTTTGCAGGCGAGCACCTCAACAACACTGAGGATCGCGCCGTCCTGCACACTGCCTTGCGCCTGCCGGTAGAAGATGACTTGCACGTCGATGGCCAAGATGTCGCCGCCGATGTCCACGAGGTTTTGGGCCGCATGCGCGATTTCGCCACCGCCCTGCGCTCCGGTTCCTGGTTGGGGCATACCGGCCACACCATTAAAAAGGTGGTCAATATCGGCATTGGCGGTTCCGATCTCGGCCCCSCCMYGGCCGCACAGGCCCTGCGTTCCTATGAAGTAGCCGGCATTTCCGCGGRGTTCGTCTCCAACGTGGATCCCGCCGATATGGCCGCCACCTTGGATGGGCTCGATGCCGGCTCCMCCCTCTTTATCGTCTCCTCCAAGACCTTTMCCMCCCAGGAAACCCTGACCAATGCCCACGCGGCCCGCCGCTGGCTCATCGAGCAATTCAATGGCGATGAATCCGCCGTAGCCAAGCACTTCGTGGCCGTATCTACCAATGCGGAGCAGGTGGAAAAATTCGGCATCAATACGGACAACATGTTCCCGTTCTGGAATTGGGTGGGCGGGCGCTACTCCCTCGATTCCGCCATTGGCCTGTCCTTGATGTGCACCATTGGCCCGATGGATTTCATGCGCTTTTTGGAAGGCCTCCACGCCATGGATGAGCACTTCCGCACCGCCCCGCTAGAGCGCAATGTGCCCGTACTCATGGGCCTGCTGGGCATCTGGTACACCAATTTCTTTGGCGCTCAAACCCACGCCGTCCTGCCGTACTCGCAGGACCTCGGCCGCTTCCCGGCCTACCTGCAACAGCTAACCATGGAATCCAATGGCAAGTCCGTGCGCCGCGATGGCACCGCGGTCACCACTGGACAGACCGGCGAAATCTACTGGGGCGAGCCGGGCACCAATGGCCAGCACGCCTTCTACCAGCTCATGCACCAGGGAACACGCCTCATCCCGGCGGACTTCATCGGCTTTGCCCGCCCCAAGGAAGACTTCCCCACCGCAGACGGCACCGGCTCGATGCATGACCTGCTCATGGGCAATTTCTTCGCCCAAACCAAAGTGCTGGCCTTTGGCAAGACGGCCGAAGAAATCGCCGCCGAGGGCGTTGAGGAAGACCTCGTGCCGCACAAGGTAATGCCGGGCAACCGGCCCACCACCACGATTATGGCCGAGGAGCTTACCCCCTCCACCCTGGGCGCGCTCATCGCGCTCTACGAGCACATCGTCTTTACCCAAGGCATCATCTGGGATATCAACTCCTTCGACCAATGGGGCGTGGAGCAGGGCAAGCAACAGGCCAATGATTTGGCCCCTGCCGTCTCCGGCAGCCAAGAGGTAGATTCCGGCGACCAGTCCACCGATAAGCTCATCGGCTGGTACCGCGCCAACCGTTAGCTCCGGCCCGCGCCCGAGTCATGCGCCCCGCGCCTCGGGCTCTAGCGTAAAGGTGTCCACAACAACCGCGTTCTTAAAAAATCTGCCCGCAAATTCAGACAAACGCGGTTGTTGTGGACACTTTCGTGCCTAAGCACCACAGATCGCTAAAGCGCCCAGCCGCGAAGCAACATGTCGCTTCGGGCTAGGCGCTCTCAGGCTTGGTGAATTTACAGCTTCACCATGGGCTGCCAGCCGGCCGGGATTTTCTTCGAGCTGACGACCTTGCGGCCGAACGGGAAGCAGGTCACTGGAATCATCTTGAGATTGGCCCAGGCAACGGGGATACCGATGATGGTAATCGCCTGGATGACGGCGGTAACGACGTGGCCAATGGACAGCCACAGGCCTGCAATGACGAACCAGATGACATTGGAGATGGCAGACATCCCGCCGGTGCCCTTGCGGGGCTCCACCACGGAGCGGCCGAACGGCCACAGCGCGAACTGGCCCATGCGGAACGAGGCCACGCCCGCCGGAATCGTCACGATGAAGATGCAGGCGATGATGCCGAAGAGAAAGTAGCCCAGCGCAAGAACGATGCCGCCGGAGAGTAACCAGATGATATTAAATACGAGATTTAGTAGTGATCGCATGCCCGCTAGCTTAGCGCGAAAAGCGTAAAGGAACCTTAGAGCGGCTGGCAGTGCGGGCAGAACCAGATGATGCGCTCTAATTCTCCCTCATCCCCGCCGCGGTCAACGCCGCCCAGGGAATCTTTCTGAATAATGGTGCCGCAGCGCCGACAGCGCTTGCGGTTGCGCCCAAAGACATAGGTGGTCTCCCCGGCGCGGCGCACACCGGTGGTCACGCGGATGGGCGAGTTCCGGTTGGCCCACATAATGCGCTTGCCGATGTCCAGTACCTGTTCCACATCCACCTCTGCCACCGAGGTGGCCGGGTGAACGCCGGCGAGGAAGCAGATTTCGGCGCGGTATTCATTGCCAATGCCCGCCACGACCTTCTGGTCCAAAAGCGCCGTGCCGATGCTGCGCTCGGGTCGCGCGCGCAAACGGCGCACCGCTTCCTCGCGGTCCCAGTCGGGGTCCAAGATATCCGGTCCAAGGTGGTTGATGCGGCTAAAGTACTGATCCGCGTCGAAGATATCGACAAAACCCAGCCAGTGGCCCACGAGTTCAATATCGCGCGGTGAATGGGCCAATTGCAGCACGATGCGCGCGCTATGGCCGGGCTTGCGCCAGCGGTCGCCGGCGTAGTGGATGGCCCAGGTGCCCTCCATCTTTAGGTGGGTGTGCACGATGGTCTGATCGAATTGCATGAAGAGGTGCTTGCCATAGGGCCACACGCGCTCGCAGATGGTGCCGGTGAGGTTTACGGTGGCGTGCTGCGGCACGCGCACGGAACAGCCGGTAACCTCGCGCCCAGTCATAAACTGCAGGCGACGCGAAAGTTGTAGGACGGAATCGCCTTCGGGCATGGGGGCTGGCCTCCTTCCGTGGGCCTCAGACACTGTGGCCCCACCAAAATACACCTGCGGGCGCGTAGCGCTAGCGACGGTACCCGCCGCGCGGGCGGAAACCACCGGAGTTGCGGGGTGGCGGAGGCGGGGGCGGATCATCGAAGCTGAGCTCCTCGATGGCCTCAGAGGCACGTCGGCCCCCGCGAAGGCCACCCCGCGAGTCGTCGGGTGAACTACCCTGCGCCCCGTGGCGCGGGACGCGCGGCGGCGCGGCGCGACCGGCAATGCGCACGCCCTTAGGGGTGATTCCGGCGCCCAGCGAGCGCAGGATGCTAGCGGTCGGGGTGTGATGGATGGGGTTGCCATTGCACTTTTCAATCACCAGCGGCGACATGTGCCCGGCGGCGATGAGTTCTGTGAGCGCGGAAAGGAGCCGGGCGTAGACGTCGGTGGTCTCGATTCCATCGGGCAGGGCGTCGATGAACGTGGTCAGGGTCTTGCCGCCGCGGGTGAGGTGGGCAATGGGGAGGCCATCGCAGAGCACGACCAGTGCTCCGGCGGRGCGGGCGGGCCCGCCGGGAGCTTTGCCACCCGCATCATCGCGCTGCGGCCACGGCAGCGCCGCGCCGTAGGGGTTGGCGGGATCCACGGCGGCGAGCACGAAGGTCTCTGGATCGGTGGTGCCGGACGGCCAGCCGGTGACATCGGGGGAATCCGCCAGGCCGCGCAGGCGATCGATAATGGCCGGGGTGGAAAATTGCGCGGCACCGAGATCTTCGATGACATAGCCGCGCATGGCCTTGCCGGATTCCTCAAAGCCGGACAGGACCTTATAGGCCAGCGCGAAGCCGCCGAGGACGTCCTCTGCCACCACGGAACCGCGGGTGACCACACCGTAGCGATCCAGCCAGGCCTCGCCGTGCGCCACAGAGCGCGAGGTGGCGTCCTGGGCGGCGGGCACCGCCAGCGACCAGCGGCCGAGCATATCGGGTGGGGTCTGGCCGGCGCCGCCAGTGGCGTTCTGGGTCTGGGCGAACGAGGTGCGGCCCATGCGCAGCCGCGAGCGCGTGGGGCGCCGCTTGGAGCGGTGGGCGGTAGCACCGCGGCCAGCGCGGGAGGCACCGCGCCCGCCTGACGATAAGCGCGTGCGGATGGGCGCGAAGGAATCCGGGCTGGCCAGCCCCATTTCCACCAGCCCCCAGAGGGCCTCGCGGGTTTCCTCGGCGGTACCAGGGACCTCGGCGGCAATATCGGAAAAGAGGAAGCCGCCGCCGCGCTCGAGCACGCTTAAAATGGCCCGCTGCAGCATGCTCACGCCCTCCGGATCGGTTTCAGGGGCGAGCTGGGCGGCGTAATCGGTGGGCAGCAGCATCACCCAGGGGTCGGCGGCACCGGCCTTTCCGGCACCGAGGATCATCACCTCACCATTGGCGGTCAGTTCATCCAGCATGCGAGGCGAAAAATCCCCCACGCGGGCAGGCAGAATAATGGATTCCCATGCAGAAGCCGGCAGGCGCACCCCGGCGAGCTGCTCGATAGCGGAGAATACGCCATCGGCACCGCGGAGTGCCGGACGCTTCCCGGCAGGCGCGATGCCGTGCCATTCCGGGAGGAAGCGGGCGAAGGCGGCGCCAGAGACCGGCTCGGTATCCGCGCGCGCGGCTGCAAGCGAGCGCGAGCGAATGGTCTTTAGTACCTCGGCGGCGCAGTACTCTTGCTCCTCTATTCCCTGCCGGTAGTGGCCCTCCACAATCGAATCCAGGCCGGCCAGGGTGGTGTGTGCTGCGGATACGGAAATGCCGAAGGCGGCGGTTAGGTCCGCGAGCACGAACGGGCCGCGGGTGCGCGCCCAGCGGCTGACGAGCTGTGGGAGGGCATCGGCAAGCGTGGCGACCTGGGCGGGGATGCCGGGAGGAATGGGGACGCCGAGGGCATCGCGAAGCAGCGCCGCGTCCTGGGACTGGGCAAGGTGCTCGCGCCCGCCGATGCGCACCCGCATTATACGCGTGCCTAGGCTATCCAGGGCGGTAAAGGGAACGTCGGTATGCTCGCCCAGCTCCTCGACCGGGATGGGGCCCAGCATGCGCAGGAGATCCGCAACCTCCTCGGTGGTGCGCGCCCGGCGCGAGGGTGCGGTGCGTTGCAGCTGAGTATGGACCTCGTCGATGATCGCGGGATCCAGAAGCTCGCGCAGCTCCACCGTGCCCAGTAGCTTGGCCAAGAGCGCCGGGTCAAGGGCGAGGGCCGCCGCCCGCTTTTCCGCCAGCGGGGAATCGCCCTCGTACATGAAGGCGCCGGTGTAATTAAACAGCAGCGAGGAGGCAAAGGGTGAGGGCTGATCCGTGGTGACCTCCGCGATGCGCACGCGGCGGTGCCCCAGATCGCGCATGACCTCCTGCAGCGCCGGCACATCGTAGACGTCCTGGACGCACTCGCGCACCGTTTCCAAAATAATGGGAAAGGACGGGTACTTGCGGGCGACATCCAAGAGCTGCTCGGCGCGCTGGCGCTGCTGCCATAGCGGGGCGCGCTTGCCGGGATTGCGGCGGGGCRAGAGCAGCGCGCGGGSCGCGCACYCGCGGRAACGGGRGGSAAAAAGGGSGGAATTGCCCACCYGCTCGGCCACGACATCGGCAATATCGTCGGCGTCAAAGGCAAAAATCGTGCCATCGGGATCGGCCTCACCCTCGGGCAGGCGCAGCACGATGCCATCATCGCCGGCCACCGCCTGCGGGTCCATGCCGGTGCGCTCCCCCACCCGCGCGCCCACTGCCAGGGCCCAGGCGGAGTTGACCGGCCGGCCAAAGGGCGTGTGCAGGACCACGCGCCAGTCCCCCAGCTCATCCTTGAAACGCTCGAGCACGAGCGTCTTTTCATCCGGAATAATCCCGGTGGCCTCCTGCTGTTCGCGCAGGTAGGACAAGATATTGCTGCGGGCATTCTCATCGGCATCCGCGAAAATGCCCGGGTCCGTATTTACCTCGCGGCGGTACTCGCCCAAAGCCTGGCCCAGCTCATAGGGGCGCCCGGCGCCATCGCCATTCCAAAACGGCAGCCGGCCCGTATGCCCCGGCGCGGGCGTGACCAGAACTTGATCGCGGGTGATCTCCTCGATGCGCCAGCTGGTCGCGCCCAGGGTGAAGACATCGCCCACGCGGGATTCATAAACCATCTCTTCATCAAGCTCGCCCACTCGCCGCGGGGCCTTGCCGGATTCGCCACCGCTATAGAGGAAGACGCCGAACATTCCCCTATCCGGGATGGTGCCGCCGCTGGTCACGGCCACGCGCTGCGCCCCCGGCCGCGGGGTCATCACGCCGGAGACGCGGTCATAGACCACGCGGGGTTTCAGCTCCGCAAAATCCGTGGACGGGTAGACGCCGCTGACCAGATCGATGACGGAATCATAAACCTCGCGGGCCAGCTCGCGGTAGGGATGGCTGCGCTTGACGATGTCATACCAGTCATCCGCGCTTAAGCCCTCCTCGCCCGCCGCGGCCACCGCCGCCACGGTCTGCTGCGCAAGCACGTCCAGCGGGTTGCGCGGGGTATGCATCTTCTCGATCATGCCGCCGCGCATGCGGGCGACCGTCAGCGTGGACTGCACCAGGTCCGCGCGGTGCTTGGGATAAAACGCGCCGTGCGAGACCGCGCCCACATGGTGCCCGGCGCGGCCCACGCGCTGCAGGCCCGAGGCCACCGAGGGCGGCGATTCCACCTGCACCACCAAATCCACCGCGCCCATGTCGATGCCCAGCTCCAGCGAGCTCGTGGCCACCACGGCTTTCAGCGTTCCTTCCTTCAGCATCGTTTCCGTCATGGCGCGCTCATCCTTGGACACCGAGCCGTGGTGGGCCCGCGCGATGACCGCCGGCGCCTTGCCCGCAACATGCGAGTGCGCCATCAGCTGGGCGGGATCGCGCCGGGTTTCCGGCGAGAGCGAATCCGGATCATATTCCTGAGCGTATAGCTCGTTAAGCCGGCTGGTCAGGCGCTCGGCGCTGCGCCGCGAATTCACAAAGACCAGCGTGGAGCGATGCGCCATGATGTCCGCGTAGAGATCCTGGGTAATAAACGGCCAGAKGGAGTTCGCGGTGGGCAGCGCGGTGTCTTCTYCCCCGCCGAAGTTCYCCATGCCGAATTCTYCCCCGCCGTCGCCGCTGCCTTCCGGCCCGCCGGTAATGCCGATGGCATCATCGACGGTGAGCTCCCCAATGGTCGAGCCCGCCTCCGGCGTGGGAAGATCCGACATATCCTCTACCGGGACGCGCACGTCCAGGTCCCACTTCTTGTGGGCCTCCGGCGCCACAATTTCCACCGGGCGATTGCCGCCTAAGAAATCCGAGACGGCCGAAAGCGGGCGCACCGTGGCGGAAAGCCCAATGCGCTGAACATCGCCCGCAATTTCTTGTAGGCGCTCCAGCGTCAGGGCGAGGTGCGCGCCGCGCTTGGTGCCGGCCAGCGCGTGGATTTCATCGATGATGACGGTATCGACGGTTTTCAAAATCCCCGCCGCCTTTGACGTCAGCATCAAATACGCCGATTCCGGGGTGGTAATGAGGATATCCGGCGGCTTGCGCACCTGCCGGGAGCGCTCTGCCGAGGGCGTATCGCCCGAGCGCACGCCCACGGAAATATTCGGCACCTCCAACCCCAGCTTTTCCGCGGTGCGCGCTATGCCGGTCAGCGGGGCCCGCAAGTTATTTTCCACGTCCACGCCCAGCGCTTTGAGCGGCGAGATATACAGCACCCGCACCCCGGTAGCGGAGCCGGAAGCATTGCCTACCGGCAGGGCCAATTGGCCTTCGCGTTCCACCAGGTTATTCAGCGCCCATAAAAACGCCGCGAGCGTCTTACCAGAACCAGTGGGGGCAACCATCAGGGCGTGATCCCCGCGGGAAATCTTGTCCCAGGCCTGGGCTTGTACCGCGGTGGGAGCGGCAAAAACGTCCTGGAACCACTGCGCCACTTGGGGGCGAAAGCGCTCGAGGATGTTTTCTGGCATGACCACACTCTAGTCCCCGTTGTAATGTGGGCACCATGACCGTCGAGATTTCTGATTCCCGCCTGACCAATTCGCTCGCCCAAGGCTGCGGCGAGATTTTAAAGGGGGTGCGCAATGGTGGCCTGCTGCGGGGCCTTTCGCTTGGCGATGCCGGCGATGACGCCGCCCAAGAATGGATCGCCCGCGTATTAGAACAGCACCGGCCCGGCGATGGCGTGCTTTCTGAAGAGGCCTCCGATGATCTCGCCCGGCTAAAAAAGAAGCGCGTCTGGATCGTGGACCCACTTGACGGCACCAAGGAATTTGCCACCGGCCGCCAGGACTGGGCGGTACACATCGCCCTCGTTGAGGACGGCACCCCAGTCCACGCCGCGGTGGGACTGCCAGACTACGGCGTAACCTTCAAGTCCTCCGATGTGCGCGCCGTCGACGGCCCACTGTCTAAGAAATTCGTCATCTCCCGCAACCGCCCGCCCAAGGTGGCCGGCTATATCGCAGAACAGATGGGCTACGAAACCGAGGGCGTCGGCTCCGCCGGCGCTAAGGCCATGCACGTGCTGCTTGGTGATTATGACGGTTATATTCACGCCGGCGGCCAATACGAATGGGATCAAGCCGCCCCAGTAGGCGTTGCCTTGGCAGCCGGCTTGCATTGTTCCCGCCTCGATGGCAGCCCCATCACCTTCAATAATGAGGACACCTTCATCCCCGATCTGCTCATCTGCCGCCCCGAGCTGAAAGACGAGATTCTAGAGCACGCCGCGGCCTTTGCCGAGGAGAATGGCGGCTTCTAAACTGGTGCCTATGACTGAGACTCCTTATGAGGATCTCCTCCGCCGCGTCCTCGAAGAAGGCACGGCCAAAGGCGATCGCACCGGCACCGGAACGCGCTCCATTTTCGGCGCGCAGCTGCGCTATAACCTGGCAGAATCCTTCCCGCTGCTAACCACAAAGAAGGTCTACTTCCGCGGGGTCATCGGCGAGCTGCTGTGGTTCCTGCGCGGCGATTCCAATGTGAAATTCCTGCAGGATAATAACGTGCGCATCTGGAACGAGTGGGCCGATGAGAATGGCGATTTGGGCCCGGTCTACGGCGTGCAGTGGCGCTCTTGGCCCACCCCGGATGGGAGCCACATCGACCAAATCCAACAGGCGCTTGACACCCTGAAGAATAACCCGGATTCGCGCCGCAACTTGGTCTCTGCATGGAATGTATCGGAGCTCGACCAGATGGCACTTATGCCCTGCCACCTGCTCTTCCAGCTCTACGTGGCCAATGACACGCTGTCGTTGCAGGTCTACCAGCGCTCGGCGGATATGTTCTTGGGCGTGCCCTTTAATATCGCCTCCTATGCGGCGCTGACCCACATGTTTGCCCAGCAGGCCGGCCTCAAGGTGGGCGATCTCATCTGGACCGGCGGCGATTGCCACATCTACAACAACCACGTGGAGCAAGTCCAAGAGCAGCTTTCCCGCGAGCCGCGCGAATACCCGCAGCTCAAACTCAACAAGGCGAAGGACCTCTTCTCCTATGACTTCGCCGATTTTGAGGTGCAGGGCTACGACCCGCACCCGGCCATCAAGGCGCAGGTGTCGGTCTAATGCTCGGCGCGATCTGGGCGCAGTCCCTGGACGGCATCATCGGCGATGGCGCGCAGATGCCCTGGCATGTGCCGGAAGATCTCAAGCACTTCAAGGACGTCACCATGGGCGCGCCGGTGATCATGGGCCGCAAGACCTGGGAGTCCCTCAACCCCAAGTTCCGTCCCCTGCCCGGCCGGGAGAATTACGTGCTCTCCTCGCGCGCGCCCGGCACGTGGTCAACTGGTGCTACGGTGGGCAGGACGATGCCCGCGCTTGCCGATGCCTGGGTCATCGGCGGTGGCCAAATCTACACCGCCGCCCTGGACCAGGKGGACCGCATCGAGGTCACTCTCATGGGCGTAAACATCGGCGATATCTATGGCGAGGATGCCGTCTTTGCCCCGGATATCCCCGATACGTTTGGCTTGGCCTACAGCACGGATTGGCTCACCTCTGACAAAGGGCATTTAGAGCTTCCCGAGCAGCCGGCCAGCGAGCTACCCATGAAGTACCGCTTTTTAACTTACGATAGAAAGGACGCAGCCTAATGACTGTACAAGCACCCAAAACCAATGCCGATGTCACCATCTTCTACGCCGACTGGTGTCCATTTTGTGCCAAGCTCATTAAGAACTTGGACCGCACCGAAACCCCATACGAGCTCGTGGACGTAGAAGGCGATAACGCCGACGACATCAACGAGTGGATCAAGTCCGTCAACGACGGCAACCGCATTATCCCCACCGTCTTGTACTCCGACGGCACCCACGAGACCAACCCGCCTGCATCCTCCGTGCGCAATAAGCAGGAAGAACTGGCAGGCGCCTAAACCTCATAGCTAAGGCTGCGAGCCCGACCCGGGCTACTCGCCCACCCACACAAACGGCCGCGCACGCAGCCTTTTGGGGCGCACTCGCGCCCCACTGCTATGATGATCCGAGTTGCATACGCAACATCCCCGCCCCAGTAGCTCAGGGGATAGAGCACGGCTCTCCTAAAGCCGGTGTCGGAAGTTCGAATCTTCTCTGGGGCACGAAGCGATCTGCTTTAAGGTAACCAACACTATTGGTATCGACTCTTTAAACCATGGTGTCAGGCCGGTCTGCACCCCGCCGGGGTAGACAATTTGCTTCAATGCGTGGTCCCAATTTTGGAGAAATGACCCTATGAGTACATCCTTTCCCAGTGTGGAAATCACCGCGCATTCCCAAAAAGGAAATAGCCATGCAACAAACGAAGATTCGTGGGGTAGCTATAAAAATTTAGTTTGGGTCATCGATGGAGCTTCGAATCCCAAAACCATCTCTGACGAGGTCGTTAGCTTTGTCAATGCTCTCAATACCCAACTCAAAAATTGTGCCGCTAACAATCCTCATGCTTCTTTAGCTACCATCCTCGCAGCATCCATCTCTGCGACAGCACAGACTGAAAACGTTCGTGCAAGTGCGACCGTAGCGCTGTGCCGATTCAATGAAAAAGATTTCGATTACCTCGTCCTTGGCGATGCTGGAATCGTTTTTGCGGATGCAGATTCTGACATCAAATTGCTCCAAGACACGCGCCTACAAGAATGCGCCGTTGTGGAACGGCAACGATACCGTGAGCTTTTAAAAGCAGGCTCTGCCCAAGGTGAAATTGAAAAGGCTCATCTCGCTCTTGTTGAAGCCGAGTCTAAGCTGCGCAACACCACAGGAGGGTTCTGGGTAGCCGAAACGGAACCAAATGCGGCATGTCATGCTCTACAGGGACGCATCAAGAATGCCCAGTACCCAGTCATTCTAGGAACCGACGGGTTTATAGGGCTCGCTAAACCATCCGTACTTTTTTCACAGGCCCGTCAAGCTGAGGGTCTCCCATATAAGCTTGCAGAAATGACTGAAGCATTACTCCCACAATCTGGGAAAATTGATGATGCTACCGTAATCACAGTAAATCTTCCGACCACGTATGACCGAGTGAAATGATTGGATTCGCGACAGCTAACGTTGCTCTAACTTGGTTATCCCACTTTATTGCGCTTTCCTCAATTGCTACCGCGGGTTATCAGTGGCTCACGCGTTTTAGTTCTCGCAAGAGGGTGCAGAAGTTCTTCGGCGCCTCCAATATCACGATCGTCATTCCCATGCGGCTCTTGGAAAAGCGGAGGGTTATTGCGGAGCCTGATTTTGTAGCAGCTTCCCTTCTGGCAGAGTTTTTGAAAGCGGCAAAGATGGATGTGACATTCGATTACGTCAATCCAGACGGCTCCATCGATCTGTCCACCGAAGGATTGGTCGTTATCTGCGGACCCAAAAATTCTTCCCTAGTCGCGAAAGCAATGGACCACGATCCTTCCCTTCGCTTTCACGAAAGCGAAGGACATTGGAAGATCAGCGAAAGGCAAGGCTCCCAGGAGTTCCAGTCACTACTTGACCACGGTGAAACGGAAAGCGACACGGCGTATGTAGCACGTGCGCCACGGCGGCCAGGTTCCCGGCAAACATTTGTGTCAATCGCGGGTATCCATGCGCAAGGATCAGCAATCGCGGTTGCACACCTGACGGATAAACACAAATTCAAAAAGCTAGCCCAAAACGTTGGCGGAGACCTATTTTCGATGGTCGTTTCCGGGGATTTCTCCGATGAACCGTTGCGACCTAACGAAACCCATCAACTAGCGCTGTATACGCACGGGCCTCCTCAGGTGCATGCACCAACTGGGATAATTTCAACGAAAAGCTCGGCTCAGGGGCCCGAAAATGAGTAATGATGACTGCTTGGCCCCACGATCAATCAAGGGCGCTGCACCAGAAGAAGCCGGGATGACAAACGCACCCCTCGTCGGCCTATTCTTGAGCTAATTCAGAACTAAGCTAAAATTACCACCGTTAATTTTGCAGGTTGGCGGGTGTTTTGCACCACGCTCACACACACCATACGCCGTACAGAAAGGTACTCAGATGATTACCACTATTCTTGCTGGGCTATTGGCTGCAGGCACTGGTTTAACCGGACCCAGCACTCCAACCACAGAAGCTTCCCCTGCAGCCCAACACCAAGGACATGCGTCCACGGCTACTCCTGACCGCGATACTTCTGACGTGCAGGCGCTTATCGATGATGCCCAAGACCAAGCCGGCTACGAGTTCATTACTGTGCGCTACGAAGGAGAATTCGCGCATATCGCTTTGGATCCCGAAACCTACAATCCGGATAGCGATAGGGCGACATTTGAAGCAGTGTCCCAGTTGCTCACTGAGAAGGGTTATGAGGTCACTGCAGTTCTCTAAACCGTAAGCCCTTACTGCCCCGCAGGGGCTTTATTGGGGTTGCCCGCAAATCGTGGACACGTAGTAGAGCTACCTAGCGGTTAGGCAGCGATTTTTTCTTCGTTTCTGGTTTGGGTGATGTGATTTTCGAAATCGACAGGGCGGACCATCCCAAGGGCGGATTAGCAAACAGCTCAAGCAACGTCAACGGTCCAAACGATAAGCGGGGGTAAAACCGGCTACCGGGCGGCTACCGCCACCCCGGTACCTGGTACCGCCTTACCGGTCCCTAAAACAAGCCCGCGTCAGCTGAGCATCGCGACACCGTAGACCATGGCGCGGAAGTGCCATTGGTCGCCGGCGAGTAGTTGTGCTGCCGCGGTGGATTGGCCGACAAGACCCAGTGGGATCCAGGTGGTGGCAACCAAGCTGGTGGGAACCGTGGAAAAGACTCGCCGATAAACGAGGACGAACATGGGCAGTCCTGTGACCAAAGCCAGGAAAAAGCAGAACACGCCAATACCGTGGACAATCGAACCCCACTCGCCTGCTTGCGGTGCCAGCTGCGCCGAGGAAGTTGCAGTAACCATGGGCGCTACTAGTGGCAGTCCCCAGGTAAAGGCCGGAGAGTCGGGGCGTTTGAGGACAAGGAACTTTAGATACTTTATACAGGTAATTACGCTTAAAACGCCTCCTATTGCCCAACACACTGTGTGGATCAGCCAGGCATCCAAGATGAGAGAGTAGGCACTACCCAAAGCTAGGATGCCCATGGAGACCATGCCCCACGCAGGCATGGCTTTGGCGTTAAACCCTGGCTTACGGTACTTAATGAAACTTATTGAGAGCGCTAGGGCGACAAGCGTTGCGACGCTGAGCATGATTTCTGCGGGAAGGTGGCCCAGGGTTGGGCTCAGGTGAGCATCGATGAGAGACGAGGAGATTCCGAGCCCCATTACCGCTCCGGCCCAGCCAGGACCCAGCGGAGGAAGTTCTATCTCATTGCGAACCTTTAACATATTTTTCAGGTTAGGCACTGCTTGATGTGCGCGGGAGAGCGCATAATCCGAACGGGGTTACAATAAATGAATGTACCCCTCACGAGAAGATGGTAACGATGGATTCTCTCCCGTTCGACGCAGCTACGTTCCCGATGCTTTGACGGTTGATGCCGTCCTTGCTGTAGCTCGATATGGGGGTATGAACCAGGCTGCGAAACACCTGAATGTCTCCCAACAAACGGTTAGTACGCGCATCGCCAAGTTTGAAAAACGCCTCAATAATCGCATTTTTTGGCGCGGAGCCGCGGGTAGTTCCGTCACAGAAGTAGGCAGCCAAGTCGTCCGTGTGCTCGAGGGGTTAGAAGGCGCCTTGAACGAATGCGCGCGTGGCCTCGAAACAGCCGTTGGGGTTGGGGCCACCGAGGATATTAACTTGGTGGTTTCTCATACTGTGGCCGAAGTGGACTACCCCCGCTGGGCCGCGGCCTACCAACGCGCTCACCCACACGCTTATCTGCACATGCGCCAGCTCAATAGTCGAGAGGCGCAGCGCCACGTGGTTCAAGGGCAGGCAGAATTAGCGATTGTTGAGGGCCACTGGGTGGCCCACGAACTGCACGAGCGTGTGGTCGGACACGATGAACTCGTGGTTGTTGTCCCCGCAGAACACCGCTGGGCAAAGCCACACAATCACAATCAGCCAGCGATCCCCTCAGCGTCAGCATCGGAAACGAGGGTAGCTCCAGTGACGAAGGAGGAGCTGCAATCCACGCCCTTGGTGCTGCGTGAACAGGGAAGCGGCACACGAGAGGTGGTGGCGGATATTCTGGGAATGCTCGCCCCGCCGGCAGGGGAGTTCGGGTCTCTGGGAGCTCAACGTACTGCGATAGGCGCTCTGGGTGCGCCGGGGATTATCGCACGGCGAGCGGTGGAGCCACAGCTAGCCACAGGTGAATACGTAGAGGTTCCGGTGGTGGGAATCAGCTTTGACCGGCCGCTACGGGTGGTGTGGAGTGCGCAGAATCGCCTTTCTGATCCGGCCCAACAGTTTGTGCGCTTCCTTGTGGACTATGCGGGTGGGTGCGGAGACTAAAACACCCAAAGATTCAAAATATATCCAGCTCTGCGTAATCAGTCTCCGTACACAAACGGGCTGAAGCACTTGAGCCAGTCATTTCATCGGGATACAGCTAGCGAAATGCAGCAATAGCGAAGGAAACCTGAAGCACCGTCAGGCATAATACTTCTATGTCAAAGTTCTCTGAGGTCCTTGAACAGCTGCGCGAAAACCAACCACAGGCGAAGTACGGCATCGCCTTTGAAAAGCTCATGGTGAATTTTTTCCGTACCGATCCGACTTTGAGAACGCAATTTGATGAGGTCAGCCGCTGGGTTGATTGGCGCTATAACGGCGGCAAGGCGGATACGGGAATTGACTTGGTTGCCCGCCGGGTGGATGACGGCACGTGGATGGCCATCCAGTGCAAGTTCTACGCTTCCAATGCGCGCATCCAGAAATCTCATCTCGATTCTTTCTTTGAGGCCTCAGGGCATTCCTTTGAGACCGAAAACGGCAGCGAATACTTTGGCAGCCGCATGATTATCTCCACCACGGATCATTGGTCTTCACATGCGGAAACGGCGTTGGCCAACCAGATGATTCCCACCAGCCGCATCGGCCTTTCGACCATTGCAGAGTCCCCGATCAACTGGGATGTGGCCTTTCCCGGCTCTGAGGTGCAGGATAAAAATATCCAGATTAACCTCTCCCAGCGCGAAACTTTCGAACCGCGCCCGCACCAGCAAACGGCCATTGATAAGGCCATCGAGGGATTTAATACCCATGACCGCGGCAAGCTCATCATGGCCTGCGGTACTGGTAAGACGTTTACCGCGCTGCGCCTGGCGGAGCGCGTCGCAGAAGAGAATGGTGGCAAAGCCCGCATTCTGTTCCTCGTTCCTTCCATCTCCTTGTTGTCGCAGACACTAAAGGAGTGGACTGCTCAAGGCCGCCTAGACATGCGTGCCTTCGCGGTGTGCTCGGATTCGAAGGTTTCGAAGAAGGCGGAAGACATTGCGGTCTATGACCTCGAGGTTCCTGTATCTACGGACGGTGAGGAGATTACGCAGCGCTTTGCTTCTGGCAAGCGCGCCAAGGGCCTCAATATCGTCTTTTCTACCTATCAGTCCCTGCCGGCGGTCCATGAAGCGCAGCAGCAGGGCCTAGATGATTTTGATCTGGTCATTTGCGATGAGGCCCACCGCACCACAGGCATTACCTTGGCTGGGGAGGACTCCAGCAACTTCGTGCGCGTGCACGATTCGGATTACATCAAGGCTGCTAAGCGCTTGTATATGACTGCAACGCCACGGCTTTTCGATGACGCTGTTAAAGGCAAAGCCGCAGAGCACTCGGCGGAGCTGACCTCCATGGATGATGAGGGAATCTATGGACCGGAGTTCTATCGTTTGGGCTTCGGCGAGGCCGTGGACAAGGGCTTGCTTACGGACTACAAGGTCCTCGTGATGACCGTCGATGAATCCGTGGCAGCTAACGCCATGGCTCATAGTGAAAACAACCAGATCAACCTGACGCTGGCTTCTGCGATGATCGGTGCGTGGAATGGCCTGGCTAAACGCTCGGGTGAGTTGCAGGGAAAGAAGGGCGGTTTCGACGAAAACGCGCAGCCCATGCAGCGCGCGGTGGCCTTTGCCAAGGATATTAAGACTTCTGAGCAAATTGCGGAGAGCTTTCCTTCCCTGATTAGGACTCATCAAGAGTTGCTCAAGGACAAAGCGGCGCTTAGTGATGTCTCCTTAACCAACGTCGACCTGAACATTTCCGCTCAGCACGTCGATGGTGGCATGAACGCCATGGAGCGCGGGACGAAGTTGTCCTGGATTGAATCGCCCGCGGCCGAAAATGA
Source organism: Corynebacterium accolens (assembly GCF_030515985.1). The sequence goes on from NZ_CP100376.1 coordinate 2,147,567, forward strand.
AGCCCGGATACTTACCAATGCGCGCTGTCTTTCGGAGGGCGTGGATGTACCGGCGCTGGACTCGGTCATCTTCTTCAACCCCCGCAATTCCATGGTGGATGTGGTCCAGTCCGTGGGTCGCGTGATGCGTAAATCGGCGGGCAAGGATTACGGCTACATCATCTTGCCGGTCGCTGTCGCACAGGACGTGTCACCCTCGCAAGCCCTGAATGACAACCAACGCTTCAAGGTGGTCTGGCAGATTCTCAACGCACTGCGTGCACACGATGATCGCTTCAATGCCAAGATCAATTCCATTGCGCTCAATGGTGCAAACGCGCAAGATGAATTGCCTATTGACGTCAACCATGTTGGCGGTGACGAGGAGAAAAGCGATAAAGAAAAGCTTGCTGAGGCAGATCGCACCAAGTCCCCTGAGGCTTTTGAAGATTCCTCGGCCATGACGCAGCAGATTGCGTTATTCTCTCTGGAGCAATGGCAAGAGGCCATTTACACCAAGCTAGTGGATAAGGTCGGTACCCGCACCTACTGGGAAGACTGGGCCGATGACGTGGCCACCATCGCAGAAAACCAAGTCACCCGTATTACCGCGCTGGTAGACAACGCCGATGAGGATCTGCGCCAAGAATTCGATGAGTTTGTCGAGGGCCTGCGCAATAACTTGAACGATGGCATCACCGCTGATGATGCCATCTCCATGCTCTCGCAACACCTAATTACTGCACCGGTGTTCAATGCGCTATTTGAAAACCATGACTTCATTACGCACAACCCCGTAGCCCAAGTCATGGAGAAAATGGTTGCGGCTCTATCCCGGGCGAACCTTGATACAGAAACCGAATCGCTGGAAAAGTTCTACGAGTCCGTGCGCGTGCGTGCGTCCGAGGTAACCTCTGCTTCCGGTAAACAGCAGGTGATTAAGGAACTGTATGAGCGTTTCTTCCGCAAGGCCTTTAAGAAGCAAGCAGAAGCCCTTGGCATTGTTTATACCCCAGTGGAAATCGTGGACTTTATCCTGCGCGCTGCCGATGAGGTCTCCCGCAAGCACTTCGGCAAGGGGCTTAGCGATGAGGGCGTGAGCATCCTCGATCCTTTCGCTGGGACCTCGACGTTTATGGTGCGCTTGTTGCAGTCTGGGCTGATTAAGCCAGAAGACATGGCACGCAAATATGCCAACGAGCTATTCGCCACCGAGATTATGTTGCTGGCGTACTACGTCTCCACCGTCAATATCGAGACCACCTACAACGCCCTGCGTGAGGAAGCCGCCCAGCGCAATGGTGAACCAACACCGGACTACGTGCCGTTTACGAATATTGCCTTGGCGGATACCTTCCAAGTCCACGAAGATGGCGATATTCCAGACCTCAACATTTTCCGCGAGAACAACGCCACCATCGAGCGTCAAAAGAACGCGCCCATCAACGTGGTCATTGGTAATCCGCCATACTCCGCCGGCCAAAAGTCCGCGAACGACCTCAACGCTAACCAGAAGTATCCCAGCCTGGATAAGCGTATCGCTGATACCTACGCGGCCAAATCCACGGCACAGTTAAAGAATTCACTTTATGATTCTTATCTGCGCGCTTTCCGATGGGCTACCGACCGCATCGGTGACCAGGGCGTCGTAGCATTTGTCTCGAACGGCGGGTGGATCGACGGCAATACGGGTGACGGCGTGCGCTTGTCGATGGCCGAGGACTTCACCGATCTTTATATTTTTAACTTACGCGGCAACCAGCGCACTGCTGGTGAACAGTCACGAAAGGAAGGCGGAAAAATCTTCGGTTCTGGTTCTCGTAGCACTGTAGCCATCACCATCGGCATCAAAGATCCCACAAAGTCTGGTTTCCAGCTGCACTACCGAGACATCGGTGACTACCTCACCGCTGAAGAAAAACTAAGTATCGTCGATTCCTCCTCGATAGAAACCATTGACTGGCAATCTATCAAACCGAACAAAGAAGGCGACTGGTTGAACCAACGCTCTGAAGAGTTCGAGACTTGGCCCGCTATAGGTAGTAAAGGTGAGGTGGCCCAGAAGATCTTCGGAAAACTTTCATCGGGCGTCGCAACTAGCCGTGACGCATGGGTGTATTCATTGTCGATGAAACACTTGCGAGACAATATGCAGGTTTTTCTCGATAATTATTCAAAGGCGACAAAATCTTACAATAGCGAAGAAAGCTCAGTTCCCTTTAAGGATTGGTTGAAAGAAAATGACCAATTCTTAAACGGAATTAAGTGGACTGACATTCTTCAAAAGCGGGCTCAGAAGAACGAAAAAATCGAGCTAGATATGAGGGTTACAGCAAATGCTTATTATCGACCGTTCTTCCCTCAAAGGTTGTATCGAGACCCGAGATTGATGCACCGCCAGTATCAACTCCCCTCAATGTTCCCGACTCCAGAGCACTCCAATGTTGGGTATCTGCAACCCACGGTTGGTGCAAGCAAGCCGTACACCATGCTCGCGGTGGACCAGATTCCAGATCTCAATTTCTATGGTTCTGAAGGATCGCAATTCTTTACCCGCTTTACCTGGTCGCCGGTCGATGCGGAAGACGGTGGCCTGTTCGGTAAAGGAGGCATCGTTAAGCAGGGCGAAGCCAGTACGTACGGCCAGGTCGGTGAGGTTGTTGATGGGTATGTGCGGGTAGACAACATCACGGATGAGATTAAGCAGATTTACCGGGATGCGTTGGGCGGTGATGTCTCGGGTGATGACATCTTCCACTTTGTGTATGGAAAGTTGCATGACCCGGCCTATCGCACGCAGTATGCGGCGGATTTGAAGAAGATGTTGCCGCATATTGAAACGCCAAGCTCGCGTGCGGAGTTCGATAAGTTTGTCGCGGCGGGTAAGGAACTCATGGCGTTGCACGTGGRTTATGAGTCTGTGGRACCGTGGCCGCTGGRTATCCAGGTCAAGGGKGATGAGTCCAACCGTGAGACTTGGCGCGTGCAGAAGATGAAGTGGGCCAAGCGCAAGGACCCGGAAACGGGCAAGAACGTCAACGATGTGACGAAGCTGATCTACAACAAGCAGGTGACCATCTCCGGTATTCCGGCAGAGGCGGATCAGTACATGCTGGGCTCGCGCTCAGCGGTGGCGTGGTTGATTGACCGGTATCAGGTGAAGAAGGACAAGGCCTCCGGGATTGTGAATGACCCGAACGATTGGGCCGATGAGGTGGGCAACCCGCGCTACATCGTGGACCTGATTGGCAAGGTTACTCGCGTGGCGATGGAGACCGTGCGGATCGTGGATGACTTGGATTCTGATACAGGTGCATAGTTGTGGTTTGCACCCTTGAAGCTTCCCGCCTACGCCCGTAGACTTACGGTATCGTAACTTAGCTTTAGTGGGAGAAAGAAGTATCGCTGTGGCTCAGATACATACTGAAGGCAGTCAAGAAGCGGGGAAGTATTCCTTTAAGGAAGGCTTGGTGCAGCGCACCTATTGGATGGCGGACCGCGGCGAGCGGCCGCTGACCCGTGGCTGGGGTCATGCGCTGGCGGCGTTGCTTTCTGTCATTGCCTCCACCGTGCTTATTACGTATGCGTGGATGACGCTGCAGTGGTGGCAGGGACTAGGCGTTACTGTCTACGGCTTGGGCTTGGTGGGCCTTTTTGGTGTATCCGCGCTCTACCACCGCTACCCGTGGGCTAGTCCCCGGGCGGTGCAGTGGTGGCGCCGAGCGGATCACGCCACGATTGCGGTGTTCATTGCCGCGACCTACACACCGTTGTGCTTGATTGCGTTATCCCCAGGCCAGGCTGCCTGGATGCTAGCCACTGCGTGGGCGGGTGCGATTTTGGGCGTGATATTGAGCCTGGTGTGGATTGAGCACCCGAGATGGTTGGACGTTGTGGTCTATTTGGCGCTGGGCTGGCTGGTGCTACCGCTATTGCCCACGCTGTGGAGCCAGGCTGGTCCGGCGGTGGTCTGGCTGCTGCTGGCCGGCGGGGTGGTCTACTCCGTGGGTGCGCTGGTCTATGGCTTTAAGTGGCCAGGGCGCAACGCGCGTTATTACGGCTATCACGAGCACTTCCACACCGCGACCATCGCGGCGGCGGTGGTGCACCTCGTGGCGGTGTGGCAGGTTGTCGTAGGGGCTAGCTAAACCACGTTCTTCATCGTAATCCGAAGTGCCTGGGTGAGCGCGTATACGAATCTCTTACTTAAGCAACACTAAGCCGGTACCGTCCATTTTCTGAAAATAGCGCTGGCTCGTAATACGAGGTTGTCAAGATCGTCTTCAGAAGCGGTTATAGAAGTAACTAAATCTGCCCCAGCTTCTGCATTTTGCATGCGACACGGACGAGGAAGTTGGCGACCTTTTCCTCGTCCGTTGGTACTTCTTCATTAGATGGCATGCCTGTTTAGCGGTTCGCCAAAATCCGGAAAGTTTCCCGCCAGTCGTGTTCGACTTGCTTGGCTTGTGGTGAAGCTAAAATCTGCTCCACGTCCTCGTCGAGTTCGACATTGGGTAAGAGAACTTCTGGTGATTGAAGCGGAGATTGAGGAGTGGGCTTGCGCGAGTCTAATGCTTGGGAAAACTCTTGAAGTATTGCCGTAGCTTGGAGAACCTCGTTCGATTTTTGATCTTTCGCAATGCCACGACGGGCCTTGTTCCAGGCAAGTCCATGACTCAAATCAGACAGCTCGGTGGAGTCAACGCCACCGTAGAAAGTAATAATGCTATCTACTACTTCGCGCTCGTATGCACTTAGATTTTCGCTAAGGCCCCCAGGCACGCAAGGAACCGGCCAAGGACGGTGGGAGCCCGCTACCTGCCATGTCCGAGCGTGTAGCTCACGGGAGACGGGGCCATGCCGCCAAGCCTGAAACTCTTCGCAAAACATTGGCCGCCCTGTCCACGCGAAATGCCAGCCTTGGGAAAAGTAGCACAGCTTGTACAGCTTAAGCTTATCTACATTGGGAATACGTTCAGTGATGTATTGTCCCGCATCTACAATGCTAGCCATGCTCTCCTCCTTTCAGTGCTGCGACAAATTATACGGCCTCATCCGTTAGCAGGAAAGAGCGCTTGTGCATCGGTTCCGGTGGCCACGGCGGCAGCCAGCAGCATGCGGGATTGCGGCGCGCGGAGATCGCCGGAGGTGATAACACCGGCATCGGCAAGCGTGGCGCCGCCACCGGCACCGCCGTAAATACCGGCGACGGGGCCGTGATCCACGCGGGTGGTAAGTACAACCGGAACGGTCTTGGCGGCTTCCATGGCGGCGTTGGCCAGATCCGGGCCGATGTTGCCGGAACCCATGCCCTCAATCACGATGGCCTGTGCGCCTTTGGCCAGGGACTGCTCAATCAGATCGGCGGGCGCGKCGGGGKRGGSGGSGRTGATGTCGACGCGAACATCGCGRAGAGGSGRGKAGTCGAGGGSTGCTGGGSGCTCGGGGRACTTCTCTTCGCTATTGGTGGCAAAGCCGTCGGCCTTTTCCGTATCGGATTTGAATGCGCCGCGGGCGGGGATGACCTTACCGCCAAAGGCGATGAACGTCCCGTGGCCCGCGTAATCAGGGTTCGTGACGGTCTCTACTGCGGTGGCGAGGTTTTCTGGCCCATCTGGGTCGGAGTCATCGAAGGGGCGCATCGCGCCGGTGAGCACCACGGGCTTGTCGCTGTCGTGGAAGGTATCGAGCGCGATGGCGGTTTCTTCCATGGAGTCCGTGCCGTGGGTGACGATGATGCCATCGACGTCATCGCGCTGCAGCTGTTCGTGCACGGCGGTGATGATCTTATCGGTATCAGCCAAGTTCATCGCGGAAGAATCGAGATTAGCGATGTCTTTGACCTCAAGATCGAGCTTGTCTTTATCGAATTCGCCATACAGTGGCTCTACCAGGTCAGAGCCGGTGACGGTGGGAACCACCGCGCCCTTGTCATCATGGGTGCTGGCGATGGTGCCGCCGGTGGAAAGAACCACGACGTGGCCTTCAATGGCGGAGCGCTCCTTGGCCGCTGCGCCAGCCGCCTTGGAGGAGGTGGCGCTGCTGGAGCTCGAACTCGTAGCGGAGCTGCTGGCGCTACTGGAGCTGGTCGCGGAGTTGGAGCTCGACGCCGTGGTGGATGACTCCGAGGTTTCTTCCGTGGTGGACGCAGACGAGCTGGTCGTCTGCGTGGCGGAGGCATCATCCTTGTCTGTCTGGTTGGCCGGGTTCTGACAGGAGGCCAACAATAATGCGGAGGCAACTAATGCGGCGGAGTACTGCACCCTGCGGCGCAGGCGTGGGTTAGACATATCAGCTCATTTCTCTAGCGTGGTTTCTGTTACCTATTTAATACCACGCTAGGGTATAAGCGCCGCGCCATAGAAAATGTATTGAAAATTTAATCCACGTGTTGGTGATGCGGCGCCACAATGAGCGGCTTAGGGGAGTACTCGCCGCGCAGTTCGCGCAAGATATTGGCGTGTTCGGCCAAGCGGATGTCCTCCTCCGTCTGCGGGGTGAAGGTGCGCGCGGTCATCGGCTGCCCATCGCGGTCCATGCCAATATAGGCCACGGTGGCGTGGATGGCGGTCTTTAAATTGTCGCGGCCGCCGCGGGGATCGTCGGCGCGGACGTGGATGGACATCTGCATGGAGCGGGTATCGGTGCGCATCATGCGGGCATCGACCTCAATGAGATCCCCGATGGAAATGGGCCGATAAAAGCGGATACCGCCGGCATAGACGGCCACGGTGCGCTCGCCGGACCACTCCATGGTGCAGGCCGTGCCGGCCTCATCGATCCACTGCATCGCGGTGCCACCGTGTACCTTGCCGCCCCAGTTGACGTCGGTGGGCTTGGCTAAAAAGCGGTTGACCATGCGCGGGGCATCGGATGGCCCATCGTAGGTCTGCTTGTCCATTTCCTGCTCAATGGCCTTGCGCAGCTCGATGCGGGATTTCGCGGCCTCGGCCACGCGCAGGTGCTCATCGGAATCCGGCACGAAGGTGGGCACCGGGGTGGTCTTATTGCTCTCGGGGTCCTTGGCTACGAAGATCACCAAGCAGTCGCAGGCGCGGGTGAAAATGCCTTCGCGGGGATCAGCAGAAAGCACCTCGTTGATGATGTGCATGGAAGACCGGCCGGTCATCGCAATGCGCGAGCGCACCTCTACGATGTGCCCGGAGGGAATGGGGCGGGTGAAGTGGATATGGCCCACATATGCGGTCACGCAGTATTGGCCGGACCACTGCACGGCGCAGGCATAGGCTGCCTTATCGATCCATTCCAGCACGCGCCCGCCATTGATGCCGGGGGCGCCGGCCATGGTGACATCGGTAGGCGATGCCATAAAGCGCAGCGTGAGAGCAGGGGACTTTGGGGAATCCGCAGCGGAGTCAGTAGATGACATAAACAACAAGATAACAGTCGCTATGCTGTGGCTATGCATAAACCCGTTGATCCCGCCGCCACGCGCGCGGCCGTCATCGCCATCAAGGACTGGATTCAGGACCCGGACGGGCAACAAAAGCCAGGCAGGGCCCTGCTTGCCGATGCCGTCCGTCGCACCGCCCGCACCCTCGAGGCCGACGCGCCGGGGCATTCGGTGGAGCTGCGCGTACCCCCATTTGTTGCGGTGCAGTGCATTGAAGGCCCCCGTCACACGCGCGGCACCCCACCCAATGTGGTGGAAATGGATGCGGAGACCTGGCTGCGTTTGGCCACCGGTGTCACGGACTGGGACGAGGTCAAAAACACAGGTCGCGTTGATGCTTCCGGGTCGCGTTCAGGGGAGATTGCACAGTGGCTGCCGATTATTCCGTTAGTTTTCGACGGCCCAACGCGCTAATATAAACGCCGTGGTAGAAGTACATACTCCTAGTATCACTGACCTTGACGATCGTAACGAGGAGGAACCCCGCGAAGAGTGTGGCGTCTTTGGCGTCTGGGCTCCCGGGGAGGAAGTCTCCAAACTTACCTACTTTGGCCTTTTTGCTCTCCAGCACCGCGGCCAAGAAGCCGCCGGCATTGCGGTGGGCGATGATGACCGCATCGTCGTCTTCAAAGACATGGGCCTAGTGGCCAATATTTTCGATGAATCGACCCTTTCTGCCTTAAACGGCAATGTGGCGGTGGGCCATACGCGCTATTCCACGGCCGGTGGCAAGGAATGGTCCAACGTGCAGCCAATGTTTTCCACCTCCTCTACGGGCGTGGATATTGCCTTGGGCCACAACGGCAACCTGGTCAATTACCTCGAGCTGCGCGCAGAGGCCGTCGAGCGCGGCCTGATTAAGCCGCACGAGGAATCGGTTTCTGACTCGATGTGCTTGTCCATGCTGCTTGCCGATGGCGTCGATGACACCACCTCCGTTTTCGACTCCGCCCGCGAGCTCCTGCCGCGGGTGAAGGGCGCATTCTGCTTGACCTTTACCGATGGCCATACCATGTACGCCGCGCGCGACCCGCAGGGCGTGCGCCCGCTCGTCTTGGGCCGTCTGGCCAAAGGTTGGGTCGTCGCCTCCGAGACCTGCGCGTTGGATATCTGCGGTGCGCAGTTTATTCGCGAGATCGAGCCGGGCGAGCTCGTTGCCATCGATGAGGCGGGCATTCGCTCTGAAAATTTCGCGCCCGTCAAGCGCAGCGGCTGCGTTTTCGAGTACGTGTACTTGGCCCGCCCGGATAGCGATATCAACGGCCGCTCCGTCAATGCCTCCCGCGTGGAGATCGGCCGCCGCCTGGCCCGCGAATACCCGGTTGAGGATGCAGACCTGGTCATCCCCGTACCGGAATCCGGCAACCCGGCCGCGGTGGGCTACGCCCGCGAATCCGGCATCACCTTTGCACATGGCTTGGTAAAAAATGCGTACGTGGGCCGCACCTTTATTCAGCCCACGCAGACCCTGCGCCAGCTGGGTATCCGGCTAAAGCTCAACCCGTTGCGCGAGGTCATCGACGGCAAGAAGCTCGTCGTGGTGGATGATTCCATCGTGCGAGGCAATACCCAGCACGCGCTTATCCGCATGCTGCGCGAGGCCGGCGCCGCCGAGGTCCACGTGCGGWTTSCCYCCCCGCCGGTGAAGTGGCCGTGTTTTTATGGCATTGACTTCGCCTCGCCCGGCGAGCTCATTGCCAACGCCAGTCCGTCCGATGACCCGGAAGAGATTTGCTCCACCATCTGCGAGACCATCGGCGCTGACTCTTTGGGCTTTGTCTCCATCGATGAAATGGTCGCCGCCACAGAGCAGCCTCGCTCCGAGCTGTGCACCGCCTGCTTCTCCGGCGATTACCCCCTTGGCCTTCCCGCCGGAAACCCCAATGCCGATGCCGTGCGCACCCTGCTCGGAACCCAATAAAAACACTTAAGGAACTTTCAAAAACATGAGTGACAACACCTACGCCGCAGCCGGCGTCAATATCGAAGAAGGCGACCGCGCGGTAAGCCTATTTGCCCCACACGCCAAGCGCGTCACCCGCCCGGAGGTCATGGGCGGCCTCGGCGGCTTTGCGGGGCTCTTCAAGCTGGGCGATTACAAGGAACCCATCCTCGCCGCTGGCTCCGATGGCGTGGGCACCAAGCTCGCCGTTGCGCAGGCCATGGATAAGCACGACACCATCGGCATCGATCTGGTGGCCATGTGCGTCGATGACCTAGTCGTCTGCGGCGCCGAGCCACTATTCCTGCAGGACTACATCGCCGTGGGCAAGGTCGTGCCGGAAAAGGTAGCCGAGGTAGTTAAGGGCATTGCCGAGGGCTGCGTGCAGGCAGGCGCTGCGCTGCTCGGCGGCGAGACCGCCGAACACCCAGGCATGATGGGGGAGAACGAATACGACGTCTCCGCTACCGCCGTCGGCGTGGTTGAGGCCGATGGCGTGTTGGGCCCAGACAACGTGCGCGAGGGCGATGTACTCATCGCCATGGGCTCGTCTGGGCTGCACTCCAATGGCTACTCGCTCGCGCGCCACGTCTTGCTGGAGCAGGCGGGCATGCCGCTAGACGGGTACGTGGAAGAGCTCGGCCGCCCGCTAGGGGAGGAGCTTTTGGAACCCACTCGCATCTACGCCAAGGAATGCCTGGCGCTGGCGCAGGAATGCTCCGTATCCACCTTCTGCCACGTCACCGGCGGCGGGTTGGCCGGCAATCTGGAGCGCGTTATTCCAGAGGGCCTGAGCGCTGAGGTCAACCGCTCCACGTGGAATCCGGGCCAGATCTTTAAGCTCATCTCGTCCATGGGCAAGGTCGAGCTGGCGGAGATGGAAAAGACCTTCAACATGGGCGTGGGCATGATTGCCGTGGTCAATCCGGAGGACCGTGACCGCGCCTTGGCCATGCTCACCGCCCGCCACATCGACGCGTGGGAGCTGGGCAGCGTCCGCGAAGCAGACGGCGAAGAACCGCGCGTTATCATGCAGGGCGAACACTCAAACTTCTAGGTACAAGAGGAAGGCCTTAGGTTAAAAACCTAAGGCCTTTTGTGGATTTATCCGGCGAGCGGAAGATTAGCGCTCGTCGTCGTTGTCCTCATCCCATTCGTCGACATACTCGGCGTAGGGATCATCCTCTTCGTAGTCGTGGGAGTCACCCTCCTGCTGAGCAGCGAGTTCCCGCTGAAGGGACTCGATATCCATCTCGGGTGAGTTGTACTTGAGCTGGCGTGCAACTTTGGTCTGCTTTGCCTTAGCGCGTCCGCGTCCCATGTGCATGACCCCCTTGGGCTAGTAGGGCGCTCCAGGGATTCTTGGGCGCCCCATCGGCTTGTCAATTGTGTATCTTCCTGTAAGACACAATAGCGCGTGTGACGAAAAAATTCCGCACCGGCCCCCCGATGAGTGGAAAATCTACCGCCCGCGCAGCCGGTTTACCGCCTCGCGCCCGGCCTTTGGGCCCTCATCTTCGGGGATGGAGGACGCATCGATCGACGCCGCGGTATCGCCGATATCCAATGTGCCTGCATCTAGCGCAGAACGCTTGACTAGCCCTAAGGCAATGGGGCCGAAATCGCAGTCATCCACGATGGTGCCGATGCGACCTACCTTACGTCCATTAAATGAAATGTCATCGCCCACATTCGGCCGTTCCGGCGCGGATCCGTCGAGGTGGAGGAGCACCAAGAGGCGGGGAGAACGGCCCAGGTTCTCCACGCGCGCCACGGTTTCTTGGCCGCGGTAGCAGCCCTTATTCAGGTGCACGTGGGCGGGATTGGCATCGCTGCGGCTAATCCACTGCGGAACCTCGTGCGGGATGGATTTATTGTCCAAGTCGGCGGCAAGTTCCGGCTCGCGGGCGCGCACGCGCTCGGCGGTAAAGGCCATGAGCCCGGCCAGCCGCGCGCCCTCGGCCTCCAGGGCAGCCATGGATTCCACCAACTTTTCGCGCGGAACGGCGAGGTCAACCCGCTTGATTCCCGGCCACTGCACCTCGCGGGAAAAGACCACGGTGGGTGGGGTAGGAATATCGGCTTCACCCAGCAACGTCACGATGGCGATATCGGCTTCCTCGACCGTGACCTCAGACCAAAAGACCATCTTGGTCAAAAAGTCCTGGGCGGATTCGAACTGCGCGGCGGGCAGATCGAGGTAAAGGTCCTCGCCCGCGCGGGTGATATCCATGTGGTGCAAAATGTGGCCCTGGATATCTAGGTCGAGGGCGCCGGCGGAGAAGCCGGAGGGGGCATCGTCAAGCTTCTGCGAGAGCAGATTATTAAGAAAACCCGGTGCATCCGCACCGCTGACGCGCAGCACGCGGCGCTGCGAGCGGTCGATGGCGATGGTCCCGGTCTCGGCCGCACGCTGTTCCCCGAGGGGGTTGCCATAGTGCCAGGCCACACCTTGGGCATCGAGTACAGTCGCGTCCTGGTGCTCGGCGGCACCGGCGCGTTGAAGAAGTGGCGAAGAATAACTCACATCTACCGATGGTAGGGCATAATCGAGTCTATGAAACCCTCCCCGCGAAAAGAGCCGGTCATCTACGTCGTGGAACCCTTTGGTGGGTCGGTGCGCAAGCATTCGCCCTCCCTGCCGCTGGTTTATGCCGATGACGCCGCCGTGACCCGCGGCGATGGCATCTTTGAATCGCTCCTGGTCCGCGGCGGTAAGGCAGCTAMCCYCGCCCGCCMCGCGCAGCGCTTTCGCGATKCGGCGSGGGCGCTCGWTTTGCCGGAACCGCCGATGCACAAGTGGGAGGAGGCGACCCGGCTGGCGATCGCGGATTATTGCGGTACCGATGCCGATCATCCCGATGCCAAATGCACCTGGACCTATACCCGCGGCCGGGCTTCGACCGGCGTGCCCACCGCGTGGGTGACGGTGCAGCCGCTTGGCGATGCCCCTCTTCGCCAACGCACCACCGGCGTCACCGTCCTGACGAGCCCGCGCTTGTGGCACGTGGCCGAAGAGCTACCGGCCAAGACACTCAACTACGCCGCGACGATGGCGATGCTGCGCATGGCCAAGGACAAGGGCTACGACGATCTCATCCTCACGGATCCAGATACCGGCGAAATCTTAGAGGGCGCTACCTCTACCGTCGTGGCGGTGCGGGGAAAGAAGCTGCGCACCGCCGCCGGCCGCGGCATTTTGCCCGGCACCACGCAGGCCGCGCTCTTTGATTACGCCCAGGATCGCGGCTACCGCTGCAAGGCCAAGCCGCTGACGGTGGAGTACTTGGAAAAGTCCGATTCGGTGTGGCTGGTCTCTTCCGTGCGCGTGGCGGTGCGGGTGACCAAGCTGAATGAAAAAACGTTAAAAGCCCCGGATAACGAGGAAGAAATCCGGGGGCTTATCGATGCCGCGCTAGGGGCCTAGCCAGCTTTTTAGCCGGCGATGCGGGTGAGCTCGGCGGACATGTAGGGGCGCATTTCGCCATCGACCATGCGCTCGTCTACCCAGCCCAGGTTGTTATTGGGCATGAGTCCGTACATGCGCTTGCCGGGGCCCAGGTTCTTCGGGCCGGTCTCGGTGACCATGGTGGAGGCGGATTCGAGCTGCCAAGCGCGCTCGTTGAAGGGCTCGCCGTAGAAGATTTCCACGATGCCGGTTGAAGAGGTGTAGGTGACCTCGATTTCATCCTTGGCGGAGATGCGCCAGAAACCGGTCTCGCGGGTAGACGGGCCCTGCGGCTTGCCCTCGGTATCGATCTTCCAGGTGCGCGAGCTAAAGGTCAGGTAATTCTCGCCGTCGTGGGCGACGACCAGCTGCTGGCCAAAGGTGTATTCGCTGCCATCGGTGTCGTGGGCCTGGCCCTCGCCCTGCCAGACGCCGACGAGGGGGAGGAGTCCTAGCAATCCATCGTGTAGCGACGGGCCCTGGCGCAGGTTGGCGGTATCGGCGGGRAMGGGGGSRKCGCCMAGCTCGATGGCGGGGRKATTGTGGSTGGCCGCMTCCTTCCMTTKCTCGGCGGCCTGGTTGRCCGCGTCATTGCCMTTGAGCGCGCCGGAGGTGTTTTCCGGGTGGGACGCGGCGGCGGTCTCGACGTTCGGGGTATTGGTGTTCTCGGTATTTTCGCTCATGGGCGTCCAGCCTAGTCGTGCCGGGGCCGCTTTAACTACTAGACTGGTCCTTTGTGCATGCACTGATGATTTCCAATCCCAATTCGACCTCGCAATCCAACGGGCTCTTTCGCCAAATCGTGCCCGCCCTGCGGGCCGTAGAAGGCATGCACCTATTGGTGAAATTCACCCATTACCCAGGGCATGCAGAAGACATCGTCCGGGGGCTTACCAGGGATGATTATGATGTCATCATTGCTGTGGGCGGCGATGGCACCGTCAATGAGATTGTCAACGGCCTGCTGGGGCCGGCCGGTGGAGATCTCCCCAGCCCGCACGATGTGCCGGCGCTCGCCGTCATTCCCACCGGATCCGCGAACGTCTTCGTCCGCGCCCTTGGCTTCCCCAATACTCCGGTTGAGGCCATCCACGTTCTGGCTCGCATGCTAGAGCGCGATCTGCGCCGCACCATTTACCTGGGCACCTGGAACGAACGCTGGTTTGCCGTCAACGCCGGTTTTGGCATGGATGCGGACGTCCYCGCGCGCGTGGACCGCGCCCGTGAACAAGGCTTTYCCSCCMCCCCGCTGCGCTMCCTCAACGTGGCCWTTSGGGYTTGGTKGCGGGCYCGCCGCAMCCCGCCACAGATCACGGTGCACGCGGAATCCCGCTTGGGGCAGACGCTTCATAAGAAGGATTTCCCACTCTTGTTTACGTCTAATACCAACCCCTGGACTTTCTTGGGCCCCTTGCCGGTGGTGACCAACCCGCGCAATTCCTTTGATGAGGGGCTGGCGCTTTTCGGCCTGGAAAAGCTCAGTGGCGTGCGTGGGGTTATCGGCCTGCTGCACCTCTTTGGTGCCGATAAGCACGGCTGGCTCAAGCGGCTGGTGAAGGAGAAGACCCTAGGCTTTGATGATGCCAAGCGCGTCGAACTCGATTGCCACTCCCCGCAGCGCTTCCAGGCCGATGGCGAATCCGAGGGGACCTTCCGCCACGTGACGCTGACCTCTGTGGCCGATGCCATCGAGGTCTACGCGCCGCAAGACAGGCGGCAGGTGGCCCAGCGCTCCGTGCAGGAAGTGCTGCGGGACTTTATTCGCCTTCGTTAGGATTCGTCCTCATCTGGGGCAGGACCTACCTTATTGGCGGTATCGGCCGCCTTCTTTTYGGCCTCTTCAACGGCCCGTTGCTCCGAACCCTCGATTTCCAGCGGGGATAGCTGAGCCATCTGGACCTTGATATTGCGGCGCTGGACCTCAAAGTAAAGGGTTCCGCCCTGCAGCCTTACCATCGTGGCCTGCGCCGGCAGCGGGAGCTCGCGCGTATCGAAGTTGAGGGAAAACGCCTCCTTGAGGCGCGGATCATCGGTGCCGTAGACCTCCATGCGAAACTCCGGGCCCACTAGCCGCAGCGTGACCATCGCGGTGGACTTTTCCTTATCGCCGGGCAGGGTGCCGGTAAGCTCTGCCTCGGCAGAAACGCCGCCGGAGGGCGAAATATCATCCGGGTTGGCAATGGAGAGATCGGTAATGCCCAGAAGGCGCCCTAACGCCACGCCGTCCAGGGAAATGCCGCGCGAATATGTGGATACGGGCGCGCCTTCAATATCGCCGTTTACTACCTGCTCAGGGGTAACGGTGATATCGCGCAGCACGGTCGAGGCATTGACCATGCCCAGCTTGGGAACCTCCACGTCGAGCGCCTTGACCTGCAAGTAGGGGATTTCTTTAGAGCCTGCCGCCAACAGGTACGGGGTGCCGCCGATATACACCTGGGGGGAGTTTTCCAGCCGCGAGTTCTCCTTTACCTCCTGGGCAATCTTGTGCTCAGAATGCATGGCCACGCAGGCATCGGCCACCCATGCGGCAAAGACCACGCCCACCAGGATGAGGACGTGGACAATGCGCCGGTCGACTTTGACTACACTCACGCCTTCAAATTTAGCCTACGTATTATGGACACCATGAATATCACCGAAGAAAMCCYCCCCGCCTCCCCAGAGCTGGCGGGCAGCCTGGAAGAACTAGCAGCGCACGCAGAAAAAGCCGACGGCATCGCCCCGCT
The DNA here is from genome assembly GCF_030515985.1 of Corynebacterium accolens. The sequence goes on from NZ_CP100376.1 coordinate 2,163,079, forward strand.
GTCGGAGCAATTCCTCAACGGCCTGCGCGATGAGCGCCTGCACCACAAGCATTTGGTGGCTTGGCTGGACGGCGAGCCCATCGGCGTATCCAGCTGCGAGGATTCCACCGCGGAGCTTTTTATCGCCCCCGATTATCGCGGCAAGGGCTATGGCACCGCGCTTTACGATGCCACCGCTAACGCCACCACCAACCTCGAGACCTGGGCGCATGGCAACGGCAAGCCGGCTCAGGCCCTGGCTAATTCCCGCGATCTGAAGGTCACCCGCACCCTCGTGGTCATGGGCATCGAGGGCGGCGATCTGGATAGTGCAGCCCAAGTAGGCGAGCTTCCGCTGCAGGCCGCCAATTACAGCGAAGCGGTGGACAAGTGGGGCAAGGACACCGTGGAAAACGAGTGGCTGCGCGTGAATAATGAGGCCTTTAATTGGCACCCAGAACAAGGCGGCTGGGATTTAGAGCGCCTGCACCGCGGCATGGAGGCCGAATGGTTCGATCCTAAGGACGTTTTGTTCTTCTGGGACGAAAAAGAACAGGGGCACCCGACCCTGGCCGGTTTCCACTGGACCAAGTGGCACGAGGAGGAAGATCCCGGTTTTGGCGAGGTCTACGTGGTGGGCCTTGCGGAGGCGTACCGCGGCCAAAAATTAGGCGGACCATTGCTGCAGATTGGCCTGCGCCGCATGGTAGAAAAGGGAGCTCAGCGGGTTATTTTGTACGTGGAAGCGGACAATGAACCGGCACTGAAGGCCTACAAGCGCCTAGGCTTTTTCGTTGATGAAGAGCATGTCGTCTGGGGCTAGTGTGATTAAGGTCATGTCAACTTTCTAGCTTGTTCATTAATTGTTTACCTCACGGCACCCTGCTGGTTAATTCCTCCGGTTAGCTTTACTGATTGTGAGAAAGCCGCACCTGCGCACCTGCACCCCGCTTCCGAAGAGCGGACGTGGGATGTAGGTTCCCCTTTTTTATGGGGATGCGGTTTCCTCGGACAATCAATCTCTGATCTGCACCGGAAAGGGTTTTCCCGTGATTCGCAACTTCAAGCGCTCTGCCGCTATCTTCGGCCTCGTGGTCGCTACCTCTACCGCTCTCGTAGCTTGTTCTGAGGACACCTCCTCTGACTCCTCGGGTTCCTCCGACGGCAGCGGCGTCGCTGGCGAGCTTGTTGGTGAGGGCGCATCCTCCCAGCAGAACGCAATGTCCTACTTCGGCACCGCCTTCGCAGAGGACAACCCAGACGCAAACCTGTCCTACACCGCTTCCGGTTCCGGTAAGGGTGTTGAGGCTTTCATCAACGGCCAGGCAGACTTCGCTGGTTCTGACTCCCCGTTGAAGGAAGACGACGGCCAGATTGAGGCCGCCAAGGAGCGTTGCGACGGCAACGACGCATGGCACCTGCCTTCCACCATCGGCCCGGTTGCCATTGCTTATAACCTGGGTGACCAAGAGATCAACCTCTCCACCGATACCATTGCCAAGATCTTCAAGGGCGAGATCAAGAAGTGGAACGACGAGGCCATCGCCGCTGATAACGAGGGCGCAGACCTGCCGGACACCGACATCCACGTCATCTTCCGCTCTGACGAGTCCGGTACCTCCGATAACTTCCAGAAGTTCCTGAACGCCTCCACCGGTAACTGGGACGGCGAAGGCAAGCAGTTCCCTGACGCTGTAGGTGAGGGCGCAAACGGTTCCTCCGGCGTTGCTGACCAAGTAGCAAACATCGAGGGTGCCATCACCTACGTTGAGGCCGGCTTCGCTGACCAGAAGGAAGCTGACGGCGTCAAGAAGGCCAAGATCGACTTTGGCAACGGCCCGGTTGAGCTGAATGACGACACCGTCAACAAGGCACTGGAGAACCTGGAGTTCAAGGACACCGCTTCTGAGAACGACATGGTCGTTGACTCCAAGGCTCTCTTCGCTTCCGATGTTGAGGGTGCATACCCGCTCATCCTGACCACCTACAACATCGTCTGCTCCGCTGGCTACGATGACGAGACCGCTGAACTGGTCAAGACCTTCTTCAACGACGTTCTGGATCACCAGGATGACCAGTTGGCAGAGCAGGGCTTCATCCCAGTTAAGGGTGACCACCTTGACCGCCTGAAGAGCGCCGTTGACGCACTACAGTAAGGCGTAAACCGCGCTTTACCTCGCGAAATAACGTTCCGCCCGCCCCCACTGCCGCCCTCGAGACGCGCTTTGGGGGCGCAGGCATGTAACGCATGACCCTTTGTTCCACTTTAAATAAGGATTAGTACGTCTCATGGCAGACAATAATCTCACCAAGGCATCGACCTCGGAGACCCTCCCCGTCTCTGGCGTTGAACAGCCTCATACCCGTGGCGATAACGAGAATGACTTGGCTACCTCCAGCTCCGGTAGCTCCGTCAAGCGCCCCGGTGACCGCATTTTCGAATTCCTCTCCACGGCCTCTGCCACGCTGATTACCGTGATGATCGCGGCGATTGCCGCCTTCCTCATCTGGCGCGCCGTCCCGGCACTCAGCGTGAACGAGAACGGCCTGCTGGGCTTTTTCACCCACGGTGAGCGGTGGGAGACCACCGATACCTCCGCGATGAAGTTCGGTATCCCGACCATGTTCGGCACCACCGTCCTCATCTCGGTCTTCGCCCTGATCCTGGCCATGCCAGTGGCGCTTGCGATTGCCATCTTCTTGTCCAACTACGCCCCTGCACGCTTGGTTAAGCCGCTGGGTTTCTTGGTGGATATGCTGGCCGCCGTGCCGTCCATCGTTTACGGCCTGTGGGGTTGGCAGGTCCTCGGCCCGGCCCTGTCCAGCTTCTATACCTGGCTGGAATCCTGGGCCGGCGGGTTCTTCCTGTTTACCCATTACGATAATTCGCCCGCCTTTGCTACCGGCCGCAACCTCTTTACCGGTGGCATCGTGCTCGCCGTGATGATCCTGCCAATTATCGCCGCCACCGCCCGCGAGGTCTTCGTGCAAACCCCTCCCGGCCAGATCGAGTCCGCCCTGGCACTGGGCGCTACGCGCTGGGAAGTCATCCGCATGACCGTCCTGCCCTTCGGTATGTCCGGCTACGTCGCCGGCTCCATGCTGGGCTTGGGCCGCGCTTTGGGTGAAACCATGGCGCTGTACATGGTGGTCTCGCCGCTGGTGGACTTCCGCTTCTCGCTTTTCGATGGCGGCACTACCTTCGCCACGGCCATCGCCCTCGCAGCTGCCGAGTTCGGTAACGAGACGCGCGCCGGTGCATATATCGCTGCCGGTTTGATGCTGTTCTTGCTGACGTTCGTGGTCAACGCCATTGCCCGCGCCATCGTGAAAAGCAAGTAAGGAAGGACAACAATGACTACTACGACAAATAACAAGCCCGCCTCCGCCGGTGGGGCAACCTTCCCGGAAATCTCCGGTTCCCGCAAGGCGGCCAATAGTATTGCCACCGTCGTTGTATGGGCCGCTATGGCCTTGGCGATGGTCCCTTTGATCTGGGTCCTCTGGGAGCTGATCTCGCGCGGTAGCGGCGTGATTTTCTCCGCTGACTGGTGGACGCTGTCCCAGCGCGGCGTGATGAATAGCGCCGAAGGTGGCGGTGCCGCCCACGCCATCGTCGGTACCTTTGTCCAGACCGCCCTAGCATCCATCCTATCCATCCCGATCGGCATCTTTACCGCCATCTACCTGGTGGAATACTCCAAGGGTGGCTGGCTGGGCCGCACCACCACCTTCATGGTGGACATCCTGTCCGGTGTGCCCTCCATCGTCGCGGCGCTGTTTATCTTCGCCATGTGGATCACGCTCTTTGGCTTTGGCCGCTCCGGCTTTGCCGTCGCCCTGTCCCTGGTCCTGTTGATGATTCCCATCGTGGTGCGCAATACCGAAGAGATGCTGCGCGTGGTTCCCATGGACTTGCGCGAGGCTTCCTATGCGCTCGGCGTGCCCAAGTGGAAAACCATCGCACGCATCGTGCTGCCAACCGCCCTGTCCTGCATTGTGACCGGCATCATGCTGGCCATTGCCCGCGTGATGGGTGAATCCTCCCCAGTGCTGGTCTTGGTTGGTTCCTCCTCGGTCATCAACTGGGACGCGTTTAAGGGCTCGCAGTCTTCGCTGCCGCTGATGATGCTTGATATGTACAAGGCCGGCGCGCAGCCTGCCGTGCTGGATAAGCTGTGGGGCGCAGCGCTGACGCTGGTTATCCTCATCGCCATCCTCAATATTGCGGCGCGCGTAATTTCCGCGAAGTTCTCGGTCAAGAAATAGCCGCACTCGATTCCGCCACTTTTACACCCCTTAAGAGGAGAAACCTCCACAATGTCTAAGCTCGAGCTCAATGACGTCGATATTTTCTACGGCGATTTTCACGCCGTGCAGAACGTAAATATGCAGATCCCAGCGCAGGCCGTGACCGCCTTCATCGGTCCCTCCGGCTGCGGTAAGTCCACCGTGCTACGCACCTTGAACCGCATGCACGAGGTCATCCCTGGCGCATCCGTCAAGGGCGAGATCCTGCTCGATGGCACCAATATCTACGGCCCCAAGGTGGACCCCGTATCCGTGCGCAATACCATCGGTATGGTCTTCCAGAAGGCCAACCCATTTCCCACCATGTCCATTGAAGACAACGTGGTTGCCGGCCTGAAGCTATCCGGCGAAAAGAATAAGAAGAAGCTCAAGGAAGTCGCCGAACAGTCCCTGCGCGGCGCCAACCTCTGGGACGAGGTCAAGGACCGCCTGGATAAGCCGGGCGGCGGCCTCTCCGGTGGTCAGCAACAGCGCCTGTGCATCGCCCGCGCGATTGCCGTGGAGCCGGAAGTTCTGCTGATGGACGAGCCCTGCTCCGCACTGGACCCAATTTCTACCTTGGCTGTGGAGGACCTCATCCACGAGCTGAAGGAAAACTTCACCATCGTCATCGTGACCCACAACATGCAGCAGGCCGCCCGCGTGTCCGATAAGACCGGCTTCTTCTCCTTGGAAGCTACCGGTAAGCCGGGCCACCTGGTGGAATTCGATGAAACCACCCGCATCTTTGAGAACCCTTCCCAGAAGGAGACCGAAGACTACATTTCCGGTCGCTTCGGCTAATACGTAGCCTCTGATTGTCCGACAAGGGCGGTACCTCCAGCGCAGGGAGGTACCGCCCTTGTGGCAGTTTTAGGCCTATGGTCCTAGCGGCTTTAGGTCTATGGTCCTAGCGGCGGAATTGGCGTTCCAATTCGCTCATGCGGGCCTCGAACTCGGCATCCTTTTGGTCCTCTTGGAGCTTCTTTTCAAACTCTTCCGGCAATAGGCCGGTGGCAAAGTAAATGATGCGGCCAGCCACGGAGACGCAGTGATCCGCGTAGCGCTCGTAGTAGCGGGTAATCTGCGCCGTCTCTACGGCCTCGCGCACCGTTCCCTCCCAGTCGCGCTGGGTGAGAATGCGCAGCAGGTGGTGGTTAATATCGTCTACCGCATCATCATCGGAACGCAGGTTAACGGATAGCTCGGCATCTGGGGTGACCAAAATATCGTGTACCACCGAGCCCATTTCCTGGGTCAGGCGAAACATTTCCTCCATGAACCCGAGGTATTCAGCGGGTACGACGGCATCTGGGTGGCGGCGGCGCGCGGCATCGGCAATGTGCTGGGCCAGCTGGCCCATGCGGAAGAGGTCTTCGACAATGTAGATGGAAGAGACCACTTGGCGCAGATCCTGGGCCATGGGATTTTCCAGCGCCAAAAGCTTTACCGCGCGTTCGGAGCAGCGTGAGCGGATGTCATCGAGCTCCTCGGTGAGGCTGAGCGCATCCTCCGCGGGTTCCAAGGCGCGTTCGAGCAGCGCCTGGGAGGCCTTATCCATGATGGTGCGGACGGTATCGCACATGACAATGAGGTCGTGCGAGAAGTTGTCCAGATGCTCACGGTAGGCAGTACGCATGCAGAAAATGATAGCTCAGAAACCGCGCAAATGCTTGCTGAGTCACACCGGCGCGATTTTAGCCGCCGGAGTTATAAATATCGGCGCCGACCGGAACGAATTCATCCTCGGGGTCATCAAGCCAGCCATCGGGAAGCGCGACCTTGGAGGGCGAGCCCTGGCGCCCGCGCGCACCATCGGCATCGGCAGCCAAAGCATCAGAATCCGCCCAAGGGGCCAGCAATTCGCGCAGGCTCTCTAAGGAATCTACCTTGGCTAGGCCGGCGCGCACCTGCCCGCCGACGGGGAAGCCGCGCAGGTACCAGCCAATGTGCTTGCGGATGTCCCTGGATGCGTGATCCTCGCCCTCGTGCTGTGCGAGCAGCTCCGCATGGCGCAGGATTACCTGGGTGACCTCGCCTAAGGTGGGCTCGGCGGGGATAGACTCGCCGCGCAGGGCAGCGCCCAGCTCTGCGAAAAGCCACGGCCGGCCCAGGCAACCTCGGCCCACCTGCACGCCATCGCAGCCGGTGGCCTCCATCATGCGGCGGGCGTCATCGGCGCGGAAAATATCGCCATTGCCCAGTACCGGAATACCGGTATCCGCGAGGTGTTCCTTGAGCCGGGCGATCTCATCCCACCGGGCATCGCCGGAATAGCGCTGTGCGGCCGTGCGACCGTGCAGGGTTACGGCGGCGGCGCCGGAATCCACGGCAATGCGCCCTGCATCGAGGTGCGTATGGTGCTCGTCATCGATGCCTACGCGCATCTTCACCGTGACGGGGATATTCGTGCCCTCGGTGGCCTTGACTGCAGCGGAGACGATATTGCCAAAGAGGCGGCGCTTATAGGGCAGGGCAGAGCCGCCGCCACGCCTGGTTACCTTGGGAACGGGGCAGCCAAAGTTCATGTCGATGTGGTCCGCCAAATTCTCATCCACGATGATCTTGGCTGCTTTATAGGTATATTCCGGATCCACCGTATAAATCTGAAGGGAACGCGGATCTTCATTCGGGGCAAAGGTGGTCATGTGCATGGTTTTCTCGTTGCGCTCCACCAGGGCCCGCGCGGTGACCATCTCGCAGACATACAAGCCCGACACCGTCCCGGTGCGGGCCAGCTCCTGTTCCCTGCACAACGTGCGGAAGGCAACGTTGGTTACCCCCGCCATGGGGGCGAGGATGACGGGGGAGGAGAGATCATAGTTTCCAATGCGCAAATTCACGCCCTAATTGTGCTCGTTAACCGCAGAATTTAGCAACTGAAACGAAGGTGGCGGTTACTGAGGAATCCCATTATTGGGGTGAACGTCACAAAATGATGGTGGCGAAAACGTTAATTTTCGCTACTGTGGTCTGTGTAACTAAATTGGGTTGGCCGTAACAGCGGTCTACTCGTATATGAAGGAGGATGACAGTTGTCCGATAGAATCGCATACGCCCCGTTTGAGAAGCTCGTAGTTTCTGCAGAGGAGGCTGCGAAGTACGTCAACAATGGTGACCGCGTAGGAATCTCCGGCTTCACCGGTGCCGGTTACCCTAAGGGCTTGCCTACCGCCATTGCAGATAAGGCGAAGGCGCTGCACGAAAAGGGCGAAGAGTTCAAGATCGACCTCTTCTCCGGTGCTTCTACCGCCCCTGACTGTGACGGTGTTTTGGCAGAGGCAGAGGCCATTAACTTCCGCTCCCCATACAACTCTGACCCGCTGCTGCGTAAGCAGTTCAACGACGGCACCGCGCTTTACCAAGATATTCACCTGTCCCACTTGGGCCAGCAGGTAGAAGAGGGCTTCTACGGTGACTTCCAGGTAGCCATTATCGAGGCCGTACGCATTACCGAGGAAGGCAATATCGTGCCGTCCTCCGCAGTGGGCAATAACCTCGAATTCGTCGAGGCTGCAGACAAGATCATCATTGAGATCAACGAGTGGCAGTCCGAGAACCTTGAGGGCATGCACGACATCTACCGCATCGACAAGCTGCCTAACCGCCAGCCCATCCCGATTAACAAGCCTGGCGACCGTATCGGTACCACCTACATGGAGATCCCGGAGGAGAAGGTCGTTGCAGTTGTCAAGACCAACTCGGCAGACCGCAACGCTCCATTCCGCGAGCCAGACGAGACTTCTGAGAAGATCGCCGCTAACTTCATCGAGTTCTTGGAGGGCGAGGTTGCTGCAGGCCGCCTCGAGTACGACAAGTTCATCATGCAGTCCGGTGTGGGTAACGTGCCGAACGCCGTGATGGCAGGCCTTTTGGACTCCAAGTTCGAAAACATTCAGGCATACACCGAGGTTATCCAGGACGGCATGCTGGACCTTATCGATGCCGGCAAGATGACCGTGGCCTCTGCAACCTCCTTCGCGCTGTCGCCGGAGTACGCAGAAAAGATGAACGCGGAGGCAGACCGCTACCGCAACCACATCATCCTGCGCCCGCAGCAGATTTCCAACCACCCTGAGGTCATCCGCCGCGTCGGCCTGATTTCTTCCAACGGCATGATCGAGGGAGATATCTACGGCAATATCAACTCCACCAACGTGTCCGGTTCCCGCATCATGAACGGCACCGGTGGCTCTGGTGACTTCACCCGTAACGCGTACATCTCCACCTTCGTGTCCCCGTCCATCGCGAAGGATGGTGCCATCTCCGCTCTGGTTCCGTTCGTGTCCCACACGGACCACACCGAGCACGACACCATGGTCATCATCACCGAATACGGTGTGGCTGACCTGCGTGGCTTGGCTCCAAAGCAGCGCGTAGAGAAGATCATCGCCGTGGCTCACCCAGACTACCGTCCGCTGTTGGAGGAGTACTACGAGCGTGCGAAGCAAAACAAGTTCCAGCACACCCCGCACGACTTGAAGACTGCCTTCGATTTCCAGGTTAACTTCATGGAAAAGGGTGACATGCGCGGTTAATCCCCACCGCCACGGCAAAGGAGGGCCTCCCAGCTGGGAAGCCCTCCTTCTGCTTTGTGTGGATACTCTCAGGCGAGGGGTTAATTAGGAGATCTAAAAGTCAACACGCTAATATAGAGCGACGTTGGGCCTTTAGCTCAGTTGGTAGAGCTACGGACTTTTAATCCGCAGGTCGTGGGTTCGATCCCCACAGGGCCCACATCAGGAGCCGCCTTCGGGCGGCTCCTTTTCTAGTTTTTCACGAGCTTCTTAATGGCGTGCATAGCCTCCGCTAGCTTCTCCTTAGCCACCTCGCCGTCCTCGGCCGCCGCGCCGGCCACGCAGTGCTCTATGTGGTCTTCTAGGAGCGCCAGAGAGACGTTTTCTAGCGCTGATGTCACCGCGGAGATTTGGGTGATGATATCGATGCAGTACTGGTCCTCATCGACCATCCGGTGAATCCCGCGCGTTTGGCCTTCGATGCGCTTTAAGCGCGCCAGATAACGCGCTTTGCTCTTACTATCGGCGTTGTATCCGTGTACATCTGGTTCGTGGCACGAACAGGTTTTCTGCTGCTCAGACATGGTTAAAACTCCTTCTGGGGGAGCGATTTTGTTTCTTGGTGATGTCTCCAGTATATTTCTAGAAGTCGCCAAGAAGCGACTGGCCCCCATCGTCTAGCGGCCTAGGACACTGCCCTTTCACGGCAGCGGCACGGGTTCGAATCCCGTTGGGGGTACCAACACCCTTGTGTTGGTACGAAATAATTTTTCGTTTGGCCTTGTGGCGCAGTTGGTTAGCGCGCCGCCCTGTCACGGCGGAGGTCGCGGGTTCAAGTCCCGTCAAGGTCGCATTCTGAACAGTACACGCTTCGGCGGGKACTGTTCTTTTTTKGTTTTKGRCGGTTGCTTGCAGGTGCCACACCGCTAACGGGGCATCGGCAAGCGCAGCGGRAAAATAGGCATTGTAGTGCTGATTTGTGTTGTTTCCTGACGCCTGTGTAAAGTAACTACCCGTGCCCAAGGGGCACAAAAACTGAAAATGGCCTTGTGGCGCAGTTGGTTAGCGCGCCGCCCTGTCACGGCGGAGGTCGCGGGTTCAAGTCCCGTCAAGGTCGCGGAAACCTTCGGGTTTCTGGCCAGATAGCTCAGTCGGTAGAGCACACGCCTGAAAAGTGTGGGGTCGCCAGTTCGATCCTGGCTCTGGCCACAACTATGGTCCTTCCTTATTATCAAGGAGGGGCCATTTTTGGTTTAATGGGGGACATGGAAAAAGCAATTTCTCATCAGACCGATCTGTCCCGTTTCGTGCTTACCGTTGATGGTGTGGAAGCGGGGATCTGCGAGTATGTAGATTCCGGTGATACCCGCGAGTTCAACCACACGGTCATCGGGGATGACTTCCGTGGACAGGGCTTGTCCTCACCGCTGATTAAGGCTGCCCTGGATAAAACCCGGGAGTCCGGCATGAAGGTCATCGCCACCTGCTCTGCTGTGGCGCACTTTATGGAAAAGAACCCCGAATACCAAGATCTGCTGCGCGGTTAAGCACAGCAAAAAGCGGCCCACACAGGACTGTGGGCCGCTTTTAGTCTATTTAGATGTAATAGTCCGGATCCACGAGCTTGACCCGCTCATGCCTATTTGAAGGCCGATTCTTGGCGGGGATGCCCACCGCGATGTGATCTGCCGGTACGTCCTTCGTCACAACGGCGTTGGCCCCGATGGCGGAACCGGCCCCGATGGTGATGGGGCCTAAGACCTTGGCGCCCGCGCCGATGGTGACGTTATCTTCCACCGTGGGGTGGCGTTTGGTCTGGGTGAGCACCTGACCGCCCAGCGTCACGCCGTGGTAGAGCATGACGCCATCGCCAATTTCCGCGGTTTCGCCGATGACAATGCCCATCCCGTGGTCGATAAAGAAGCGGCGCCCGATGGTGGCGCCTGGGTGGATCTCAATGCCGGTAAAAAAGCGGTTAATTTGGGCCAGGATGCGCGCAGGACCCCGCAGGCTACGCTTCCACAGCCAGTGAGATACGCGGTGCGACCAGATGGCGTGCAGGCCTGAATAGACGATCGCGTTCTCAACGTCGCCGCGGGCGGCCGGGTCGTGGTCGCGGGCATTGGCTAAATCTTCGCGGATATATTTAATAATGCTCATGCGGACTATAGTACTGATCACAAAAAGGCACCCGCCAAGATTGGCGGGKGCCTTTTWTTYACSGACTAGGCTGCGGGGGSTAATTATGCCTCGCGGRTGTCCTCGAAAARAAMGGTGGRAACGTAGCGCTCACCAAARTCCGGCAGGACAACGACGATGGTCTTGCCCTCGAACTCGGGGCGCTCAGCCAGCTTCAGTGCGGCCGAGAGGTTTGCACCGGCGGAAATACCAACAAGCAGGCCCTCCTCGGTAGCAAGGGCGCGGGAGAGCTTGATGGACTCCTCGAGGGAGGCGGTCAGAACCTCATCCAGCTGCTCGCGGTCGAGCACGTCTGGTACGAAGTTGGCGCCCAGGCCCTGGATCTTGTGCGGACCAGCCTGGCCTTCAGACAGCACAGGGGAGTCAGCCGGCTCAACAGCAGCGAGGTGGACGTCTGGGTTCTTGGACTTCAGGTAGCGGCCTGCACCGGTGACGGTGCCGCCGGTGCCGACGCCTGCGACGAAGGCATCGACATTGCCCTCGGCGTCTTCCCAGATCTCCGGGCCGGTGGTGTCCTCGTGGATCTTGGGGTTGGCCTCGTTAGCGAACTGGGAAGCCAAGATGGCGTTGTCGCGCTCGGCGACGATTTCGTTGGCCTTATCAACCGCACCCTGCATACCGGCAGCGCCCGGCGTCAAGATGATTTCTGCACCGTAAGCGCGAAGCAGGACCTTGCGCTCATTGGACATGGTCTCTGGCATGGTGAGGACAACGTCGTAGCCCAAGGTGGCGCCGGCCAGAGCCAAGGCAATACCGGTATTACCGGAGGTGGCCTCAACGATGGTGCCGCCTGGCTTCAGGTCGCCGGACTCCTCGGCGGCCTTGATGATGGCCAGACCGATGCGGTCCTTAACGGAGTTACCAGGGTTAAAGGACTCCACCTTGGCCAGCACGGTGGCACCCTTGCCCTCTGCCAAGCGGTTAATGCGGATGAGGGGGGTACCGCCGATGGTCTCTAGGACATTGTTGTAAATAGCCATTTATTAGGACTCCTTTGGGAATCATATTCGTGGTCAAATCAGGTACAAGCGTAAGGATACACTATTTAAGTAGACAGAGTGGTATATTTATTACAGACAACCTATTCGGGCATGAAATGTGGGATTCGCAGCCGCGGAGGCAAAGGGACGATTTCGAATTACCCCCACTTGCTGTCTATAATTCCACGTAGTTACCCGCTGGTCCCCAAGTTTTCGGGGATATCGGGTGCACCTACTTGGTTACCCCCGACGAGGAAAGAGTCTCATGGAGTCGCATCGCCTCAAAGATGATGAAGAATCCGTACGCGCGGCACTGTCGTCTCTCAAAACCGCCACCGGAATCCCAGTGACGATGTACGCAACATTATTGGCGGATAATCGCCTACAAATTACCCAGTGGGTGGGCCTGCGTACACCGGCGCTGCAGAATCTGCTTATCGATGCCGGCGTGGGCGTCGGCGGGCGCGTCATCACCACCCGCCGCGCGGTGGGCGTTTCGGACTACACGCGTGCCACCACCATTTCCCACGAGAACGACAGCGTAATCCAAGACGAAGGCCTGCACTCGATTGTTGCGGTACCGGTTACCGTGCAGCGTGAAATCCGCGGAGTGCTTTACGTTGGCGTGCACTCCCCAGTGCGCTTGGGGGATAAGGTCATCGAGGAAGTTACGATGACGGCGCGGACCCTGGAGCAAGACCTCGCGGTCAATTCCGCGATGCGCCGCGCCGATGGTGGAAAGGGGGGCGCCTCCCGCGGCCATGCCATGAACGGTGCGGAATGGGAACAGGTTCGTTCCACCCACTCCAAGCTGCGCATGCTGGCCAACCGCGTCGAGGACGAGGAGTTGCGCAAGGAACTTGAGGCACTCTGCGATCAGATGGTCTCCCCCGTGCGCGTGAAGCAATCGACCAAGCTTTCCGCCCGCGAACTCGACGTCCTCTCTTGCGTGGCACTCGGCCACACCAACGTGGAAGCGGCGGAAGAAATGGGCATCGGCGCCGAAACCGTCAAATCCTACCTGCGCTCTGTAATGCGCAAGTTGGGGGCGCACACTCGCTATGAAGCCGTCAATGCCGCCCGCCGGATCGGCGCGTTGCCCTGATAACCGGTAGCGTAGAAAGCTGTGAAAGATCAGTTTATTGTTTCCGGCGGTGCCCGCCTTGCAGGCACCGTCAAAGTAGATGGCGCCAAAAACAGCGTCCTTAAGCTCATGGCCGCCGCATTGCTGGCGGAGGGGACGACGACGCTGACCAATTGCCCAGAGATTCTGGACGTACCTTTGATGAAGAAGGTGCTCGAGGGCTTGGGCTGTGAGGTGACAATTGATGGCAGTACCGTCCGCATCACCACCCCCGCGACGCCGCAATCGAACGCGGACTTTGATGCGGTCCGCCAATTTAGGGCATCGGTATGCGTCCTAGGCCCACTGACCTCGCGCTGCGGGCATGCGAAGGTTGCGTTGCCCGGCGGTGATGCGATTGGCTCGCGCCCGCTCGATATGCACCAGACCGGCCTAGAAAAACTCGGCGCCACCACCCGCATTGAACACGGCGCTGTGGTTGCTGAGGCCTCCGAGCTTCGCGGTTCCACAATCCGTTTGGACTTTCCGTCCGTTGGCGCGACCGAAAACATCTTGACCGCCGCCGTCTTGGCCGAAGGCACCACCGTCCTCCACAATGCCGCCCGCGAGCCCGAGATTGTGGACCTGTGCGAGATGATGAAATCCATGGGCGCCAATATCGAAGGCGCAGGTACCTCCGAGGTCACCATCCACGGCGTGGACCGGCTTAACCCCACGGAGCACGAGGTCATCGGTGACCGCATCGTGGCCGGCACTTGGGCTTATGCCGCCGCCATGACGCAAGGCGATATCACCGTCGGCGGCATTGCCCCGCGCCACCTGCACCTTCCGCTGGAAAAGCTGAAGTCCGCCGGTGCGGATATTGAAACCTATGAAAACGGCTTCCGCGTGCGCATGGAAAAGCGCCCCACCGCGGTGGATTACCAGACGTTGCCTTTCCCAGGCTTTCCGACGGACCTCCAACCCATGGCCATCGGCATTTCCGCCATCGCCGAAGGAACCACCGTGATCACGGAGAACGTCTTTGAATCCCGGTTCCGCTTCGTTGACGAGATGCTGCGCCTGGGTGCCGATGCCCAAGTTGATGGCCATCACGTGGTGGTGCGAGGTAAGGAGCATCTTTCCTCTACGCATGTATGGAGTTCCGATATCCGCGCCGGCGCTGGCCTGGTTCTTTCTGCACTGTGTGCCGACGAAGCCACGACCGTTCACGATGTCTTCCATATCGACCGCGGCTATCCCCACTTTGTGGAGAACCTTTCGCGGCTTGGAGCCACCATCGAAAGGACGCAGGAAGAAGAAATCTTCTAATTAACCTCTCCCCAGTACGCATTTTCACGGTGTGTACTGGGGATTTGTGTGTTTTCTGGAGTGGGGTGTAACTTTATCGAAGTCGCCGAGAGGTAGCCGGTTGGTTACTTTTGAGTGACTTTTTGTACTGACTTGGCTCGAGTATTTGACTTGGTTCAGGTTGTTGGGTAAGTTGGTACGAGCCGCCAANCCCACGCGTACACACTGCGTGGGCCGTCCACTAAAGAGTGCCTAAAAACTACCCCCGGTACCCGATATCCGCACCGGTCGGTACTCGATACCGCCCTACCGGTACTAAATAGCGTCGCGCGTCACACAACATCAAAACCGACCAACGCATCCACTACATCATGGACCCGGTCACCGGCACCGTACCTACCAAGTAGACCACCCCAAAGGACCACTGACCACCCACAACACACACTGGCACTATACCTGGAGGAAATTCTTGGACCACAAAAAGAAAAAGCACCAGAAACAATCTGGTGCTTGAGGGTCCTGCCTAGAGAACGAGCAGGTCATAGCGGGTGGCTTTGACATCGGAAAGCCGCTTGCGGGCGCGCTCTAAGCGCTGCCATTGTTCCTGGGGGATGGATTTCCGGGCGATGGTGACGGTTTCAGCATCGGGGGTTCCCCAAGCAATGGGCATGGGGGATATCTGCTGCCAATGCTCTTTATCGGAAGTAGAACGCTGACCGGACACGGCGGCGACTGGAACCTTGGTGCCAACGGTGCGTTGGACGCCGGGAATGGAGGACACCGTGCGCAGGCACGCGCCCCAGCGTGGGGGAAGGGACGGATCCACATTGGTATTTACCAAGGCAAGAAGGATCATGTCTCGCTCGTTGACCTGCGCGATGACGGCGGGAGCGAGCGGATAAGAGTCATAGAGGGATTGGGCCGTTCCCACCTTGCTTGCAGCGGCGACGCCGACGATGGCAACGACGATGCCAAAGAGGATGAGCCCTAAGCCCAGGGTGATTCCCCAGGAAAAGTTCCACCAGACGGCGGCGCCGGCGATGATCAGGATGAGGCCGAAGATAAGCCCGGATACGCGAAGCCGGTTGGAATCGCGCAATAACTCGTTATTGGCCTTGGCAAAGGACTCGTCAACGTCGAACTTAAAGATCTTCATTGGCCTAAGTCTACTGCGTCCATGAGCCGGTAGGCATATCCTTGCTCGGCGAGGAAGCGTTGGCGGTGCATGGCGTAGTCCGCATCTAGGCTGTCGCGGGTGACCAGGGTATAAAAGAGCGCCTCGGTTTCCTTCGGGCGCAGCAGGCGGCCAAGGCGTTGTGCCTCTTCTTGGCGGGAGCCAAAGGTGCCGGAGACCTGGATGGCCAGTGCCGCTTCGGGCAGGTCGATGGAGAAGTTGGCCACTTTGGATACGACGAGGATGGCCAGCTCGCCCTCGCGGAATTGCTGGAAGAGTTTTTCGCGCTTGGCGGTAGAGGTGGTGCCATCGATGACGGGGGCATCGAGGTGCGCGCCTAATTCGCGCAGTTGATCCACATATCCGCCGATGATGAGCGCTTGTTGGTCATG
Source organism: Corynebacterium accolens (assembly GCF_030515985.1). The sequence goes on from NZ_CP100376.1 coordinate 2,178,984, forward strand.
GGAGGCAAGGATCTTATCGACAGCCCGGAGCTTGGCCGAGGCTTGTGCAGCGATGCGGTAGCGATCGCGCGGCTGCGCGGTGGCATAGAGCATGCGTTCTTCCGGATCCATATCCACGCGGACTTCGATGCACTCCGCGGTGGCGATATAGCCGGCCATTTCCAGCTCTTTCCACGGCGCGTCGTAACGCTTCGGGCCGATGAGGGAGAAGACATCGCCTTCGCGGCCATCCTCGCGCACGAGGGTGGCGGTAAGTCCTAGCCGGCGCCGCGATTGCAGGTCCGAGGTCATGCGGAATACGGGTGCGGGAAGCAGGTGGACCTCGTCGTAGATGATAAGCCCCCAGTCGCGGGAGTCGAAGAGCTCGAGGGCGCGGTACTCACCCTTGGTTTTCCGGGTGACCACTTGGTAGGTGGCGATGGTAATCGGCTTGATTTCCTTCTTCTCACCGGAGTATTCGCCGATATCGTTTGGAGAAAGCGTCGTGCGGCGCAAAAGTTCGTCGCGCCACTGGCGGCCGGCAACGGTATTGGTAACCAAGATGAGGGTAGTGGATTGCGCCTTGGCCATGGCGGCAGCACCTACGATGGTTTTGCCGGCACCGCAGGGCAGCACGACGACGCCGGAACCGCCGGACCAGAAGGCATCGGTGGCGTATTCCTGGTAATCGCGCAGGTGCCAGCCGTCCTCGTTCAGCGCGATGGGGTGGGATTCGCCGTCGATATAGCCGGCGAGATCTTCGGCGGGCCAGCCGGCCTTGAGGAGTTCTTGCTTGAGGCGGCCGCGTTCTGAGGGCGCCACGGCGATGGTGTTGTCATCGATGCGCGAACCCAGCAGTTTTCCTACCTTGCTGCGGGAGAGCTCGGTGAGGATGGCGGGTTCTTCAGATTCGAGGATGAGCCCGTGGGCGGGGTGCGCCTGGAGGCGGACGCGGCCGTAGCGGGACATGGTCTCGGCGACATCGACAAGCAGCGATTGCGGGACCGGGAACCGGGAGTAGGTTTCTAGGACATCGACGACCTGCTCGGCGTCGTGGCCGGCGGCGCGGGCATTCCACAATGCCAGGGAAGTGATGCGGTAGGTGTGCACGTGCTCGGGGGCGCGTTCCAGTTCCGCGAACGGCGCGAGGGCGGTGCGCGCAGCGCCGGAATCTGGATGATCGACTTCCAGCAAGACGGTCTTATCCGACTGCACAATCAGTGGTCCGTTCATGCGTCTAGGGTAACGGAGGTGATGCGGTGCAAGGGAAACCGGATGGTGGAGCCATCGGCGGCGCGGGCATCGATTTGGCCACCGGCGACGGTCAGTGGGGTAACGGTGCGGGTCTTGGTATTGCCATTTTTATCGGCGTAGCCAATGGTGATGGGGCGTGCGGTGCGCGCGGCGGCGTGGACCAGATCCAGGTTGGGCAGGCTCGGGGCCTCGCCAGTGGTGAGGTTGCGCAGCGCACGCGCGATATCCGGCGGCGCGGCTTGAGCGCGAGGGCTGGGCGTGGGAAGTGTCGCGGGCTCGGGCGCGATGGACAGGCTAGCGCCGGTTTCGTCCTCGGCGGCGGGGGAGAGGCCGTGCTCGCGCAGGAGTTCCAACAGCTCGCTGACGCGCAGCTGGGAAATCGCGACCGTGGGGGCCAGCAGGCGCAGCGGGGTGGCCTTCGCGGCGATCTGCAAGAGGGCTGGGTCCTCGCTGCGCAGGTAGGACAGGGCAGGGCCGGAGCGCAGGGTGCCGTGGCGCTTGGCGATGTCCTCGATGTGGAACGCCAGCGTATGCGGGACATCGCCATGCGCGGCGAAGAAATCGCGGATCTCCGTGCCTGTCATCCCGCGGTCGAGGCCGCGGCGGAGGGAGGCATCGCTAATGCGGTAGACGCTGGCGAGTCCAGGTGATTCCAAGTCCGCGAGGGACTCCAGGGTGTGGTGGGCCGCGGGCTCGAGGGGCCCTGGCACGAGCACGGTCATATCCGCCTGGACCAGGAAATAATCGATGGTGTCGGGTGTGAGGGTATCGGCGGCATCGAAGCCATCGATAAGCACGCTGGTGGCTCGCCCGAGCGCGATGGCGCCTATCCATTCGGCCTCGCGGTGCAGCTCCTCGATGGTCTCCGGGGAGGTATGCGTGGCAAAAAGCGGGAAGGAAAAATGCAGATCCTCTTGAAATTCGGCCGCGGACAGCGGCTGCGCGGAGTGGAGGTAGACATCGAGGATGTGCCGGCGAAATTTGGGTAGGCGGTCGGTGCTGGCAGAGAGCACCCGGCCGGATTCCCACGGGGTCCAAGGGGAGTATTCCCAGGCCGAGAGGAGCACGCGCCACTGCGCGGCTAGTTCTGCATCGAGCCACTCTTGGGCGGAGTCGGTGGGTGCGAGGAAGTTCCCTTCGTACCCGGACGGCTCGCCGCGGTTGATAAGTCGCGCAGACAGGCCAAGCGTAATCAGGCGGCGCAGCTCTGGTTCCGCGATGTCCAGCTGCTTGCTGAGCTGGGCAAGGGGACGCACGCCGACGGTTTTATCCTTGAGCAGCTCGATCGGCCGGGCGCCGAGGGCAGAAATCAGCTGTTGCATGCCGCGCACTACCGACAGGCCTGCGGCGGTGCCGGCGTCATCGGCCTTGCGGTCAGCGGTGGGCTGGCCGCGGCGCGCGGAGGGCTCAGTAGGGATGTGTGGGACGGTGTGCCCCTTCATCGCGCGATGAACCTCGCGCGGGAGGCGAACGGTCTGGGAGTCAACGCGCTGCAAGAGTTGCTTGGCAATCAGCCGCGGCACGGGGTGGGCCGGATTGGTCTCGCGGGTGGTACCGATGCCATTGGAGCGCGCCAGGGTGGCAAGCACGTGGCGTTCGTCTTCGGCGAGGGCATCGATTGTCGCGGGCGATACCTCGAGCTGGTTGAGTAGCGACCAGCCCGTGGGCAGCGCGGGCATGACCTCCGGCGGGATTTGCACCGCGCCGAAGGCGAGGCCGCGCTCCTTCAGCTCGCGGGTAATTTCGGGGTTGTGGTCTTCTACCTCTGCAAGCTCGCCGCCGCGCTTGGCGATGCCCTCCAGCACCGCCAACTGCTGCGCGTTACACTCCGCTAGCGCCCGGGCGATAGAGGTGCGCAAGAGGAGGCGCGTGGCCAGCGCCGCGATGGAGGGCGGCAGCGGGGTTAAAACATCGGGGCGGTGGCGAAGGATGGTGGCCAGTTCCTCTTCCGAAAGAGAATTAAGCCAGGTGCGAAAATGCGGGAGGTGGGAGGACTGAGTCATGATAAATCACAATTTTAGCGCCGGATTGAGTTACGTTTTTGCCCGAGGTTTGAAATAATAAGGCTATGTCGAATGAAAAGAATGGCTTTGTTTCCCCGGCTTGGCCGGACAATGAACACCGCGAGCATGCAATTACGGAAATTTCTGCGCCTTTTGCTGGTGCTTCCAGCCCCTACGGCGACGATCTGGTGCTGCCGATGCCGGCAGAGAAGTTGAACTACGTTCACCCTTATACCCGCATCAATCGCTAAAAAAATTCCCCTTGCCGCGGACGGCGAGGGGAATTTTTATGTGCTTATTTAGCGGCTGAAGTTCTCAACCAGCTGCGCAACCGGGTCGATGACGTTGCGGTTCGCGGAGTAGAACGCGTTAAAGTCGTGGCGGTTTGCGTGGTAGAAGTCGGTGAACTGCGCCGGCAGCTGCAGGCCGTAAGCATTAGCGGTGTCCTTAACAAGGTTGTAGACGGCGTCTACGGCGAGCTCATCGGACTTGTTTTCTACTGCCTGCTGCACTGGCTGTGGTGCCTCAGCGGGTGCGGAAGGTGCGGTGCGCTCGGTTGGCGCGGAGTTTAGGCCAAGGGAGGCCGAGCATGCGGGCCATGCGCCCCAGCCCTGGTTAGCCAGGGTGCGCTCAGCGATGACAATCTGCTGCTCGCGGGTTGCCTGGTTAGCGGTAGGGGCGAACTCACCGCCGCCGTATGCCTGCCAGGTCTGCGCGTTGAACTGCAGGCCGCCGTGGTAACCATTGCCGGTGTTGATGTGCCAGTCGCCGCCGGACTCGCACTGTGCGAGGCGGTCCCAGTCGGAGTCAGGGGCAGCGGCGGCGTTCGGCGCCATGATGGCGGCGGCTGCGCCCAAGGCAACGGTGCCCGCGGTGAACTTGGCGGCAAAGTGGTTAGTCTTAGCGGAGTGGCGTCCCATAAAAGTAGTCCTTTCCGTGGTGCCCGTTTTCGTGTAAATGTATTGCGCCTAGAAGAAAGGATGGGCAGGGAAACCTTCTTTGCGGCGACACTGGGGGCCAGCGTAGCGGTTTATAACGAAATAGTCACGTTCTGGGCACTAAACGGGAAAGAATTGAGACTATTGTGGTTCCGTCAGCAAAGTTTCCGCAGGTAATTGCGGCGTTGTGAACTATGTCACACGACGCGTGGAACTTCTGTTCTGTATAACTTCCAGCTAAACTTAAGAATTTACCCAAGAGAAGAGGTGGATACCTATGCCCATTGGCAAAGTGAAGTGGTATGACGCCGAGAAAGGTTTCGGTTTCGTTAGCAACCCGGGCGATGAAGACGTCTACGTCGGCCGGAATGTCCTGCCCAAGGGAATAGAAGAAATCTTTCCGGGCCAGCGCATCGAATTCGATTTCGCGGCGGGGCGCCGCGGGCCGCAGGCGCTGCGGGTGCGCGTGCTGGATAAGCCGCGCCGGCGCGCGCCGGCGCGCAAGCCGGAAGAGCTCGGCAGCATGGTCTCTGATGTCATGACCCTGCTGGAATCCCAGGTGCAGCCGGTGCTGAACTCGGGGCGTTACCCCGAGCGCAAGACCGGGCGCCAAGTAGCAGAAATCCTCCGCGCGATTGCGAAGGATTTAGATAGTTAATCATCCATGGTGGATAGGGACCACACGGTGGCGAGGGGGGTTTCTTCGCCATCGTCGTCGGTGCCAATCATGAGGGAGGAGACCTCCACCACCATGAGCCGGGGGCGCTCGCCAGTCGATGCCTCGATGGGGTCTACCGAACCGGGGATATCCACCTCGGTCGTTTCATTCGCACCGTGAGAGGTTTCGTCATTGGCGGCGGGATCATCATAAATGGACAGTACCTTCCATTCGTGATTAGAAATCTCTTCGGGGATGTCCAGATGCAAGGTGTCATCTTCGCCCACGGTTAGCTGGGGAACATCGCCTTCGGGGCAATCGGTTCCCGGCTCGCACACGAGGTAGGGTGTGACCTCCTTGGTGTTATCCCCCACGGAGGCGGTAATAGCAATCTCGCTCGGCTCTGGGCCTGGGCGCGAATTGCGCCAGCTTTGAAAGATCACCACGGAGGCGACGATGACCGCCACGACCACGATGAGCGCGAGGATCTGCAGCAGCGACTTTTTCCTTGCTTCCTTACGGGTTGCCATGGCCCATTACTTTACTCGAACGCGGTAGAGCTCATCCCACCGCTTGCCGGTAAGCCAGAATTCATCGGTGCCCTTGATATGCGCGATGCCGTTTAAGACATCATCGGGATCGGTGTATTTCGATTTATCGATGGCATCGGTAGAAATCACCGCGGTGACCTCGCCGGAGGAGGGATCTATGCGGTAGATATCTTCACTTCCCCACACATTGGCGTAGACATCACCGTCCACGCATTCCAGCTCATTGAGATCTTCCACGGGCGAGCCCTCGAGGGTGACCTCGGTGGTGGAGTGCTCCGCAAAGGTTTCTGGATCCATGTGGCGCAGGGTAGAGGTGCCATCGGACATGATGAGCTCGTCCTGGTTGGCGCAGAGCCCCCAGCCTTCGCCGGCATAGGTGGCGGTGTCCGTACGCTGGAAGTCGCCGTCATAGCGCAGGGCCTGCCCGCGCTTCCAAGTCAACTGCCAGATGGAATCGCCGTATTGGGTAATGCCCTCCCCAAAAAGCGAGTCATCCAGGGCGTGGTTTTGGAGGACCTCGCCGGTTTCAGGGGAGAAGCGGATGAGTTTGGATTCGCCCCATTGCCCGGTGCCGAGCAGGAGGTTGCCCTCGCCGTCTTCTTCGAGGCCTTGCGTAAAGGAGTTCTCTGGCAGCGGCGCGGTATCGAGGACTTCCACTGATAGGTGCTCGGGGGAGGAAGATTCAGAATTATCAGAAGAGCAGGCGGTTAAGGCGCAGCAGGGCACGGCAATGAGCGCGGCGCGGCGGAGAAACGACATGCACCATATGTACCACTGTTGGCGGGCCATCATGAATAATGAGGGGCGTGAGTAAGCGAAAAGCAAATCCGTTGATCGATTCCCGCGCCGTACGCATTGCGCGTGAGGCATTGGAAGAGGTGGGGGAAGGGGGCATCGGCAAGCATAGGGGCGTCGCTGGAATGGGCCGCAATGTTGTCACCCATCGCTTTGCGGCGGATATGCCGGGCTACCCAGGATGGGAATGGCAGGCCGTGCTCGCGTGCGCGGAAGGTTCGCGCTACGTCACCGTCAACGAGGTGGCGCTGGTGCCTGGCGGGGAGGCGCTGCAGGCCCCGGAATGGGTGCCGTATGAGGACCGCGTGCTGCCGGGGGATTTGGGCCCGGGAGACCTCATGCCGCCGGCCATCGATGATGAGCGCCTGAACGGAAATGAGCTTTCCGCCAAGGGCCTGGCGGATGCCAAGCATCGCTGGCAAGAGGAATATGGTCCAAACTCGGAGATGGCGGCCAAGGCGCACCTGCAGTGCCGCACGTGCGCTTTTTATATGCAGCTCATGGATAACTTTGGGGTATGCGCCAACGAGTATTCCGCTGATGGCCGCGTGGTGCACGCGCGCTACGGTTGCGGTGCGCATTCGCAGACGCGGGTGAGCGAGGAGAAGGCGCCGGCCGCGGCCTTCGATGATGAAAAGCCCATTTACCAAGATTTTGATTTTGAGGATTAAAGCAGCACACTTAGGGCGTAAAAATACCGCTCTACGTGAAAGGGCACGGCGTGAAAGCCACTCTCGATCGCTATTTCCACATTTCTGAACGCGGTTCCACCATCGGAACCGAGCTACGCGCGGGAACGGTCTCGTTCTTCGCCATGGCATATATCATTTTGCTCAACCCGCTGATCCTGGGCACGAGCCCGGACGCGGAGGGCTATACCTTAGGCGTGCCGCAGGTTGCGGCCGCCACTGCGCTGGTCGCCGGCGTGATGTCCATTGCCTTCGGTGCGATTGCGAAGTACCCCTTCGCCATGGCCGCGGGCCTGGGCATGAATACCTTCGTCGCCGTCAGCATGGTCGCTACCAGCGGGCTGACCTGGCAAGAAGCCATGGGTCTCGTGGTAATCGAGGGCCTTATCATTGTCCTGCTCGCCGTGTCCGGATTCCGTACCGCGGTATTTGACGTCATCCCGCAGCCCATGAAGGCCGCGATGGGCGTGGGCATTGGCATGTTCATCGCCATGATCGGTTTCGTGGATGGCGGGTTCGTTACCCGCGTGCCCGATGCCGCACAGACCACCGTGCCGGTGGGGCTGGGCATTAATGGCTCGATTGCCACCTGGCCGGCGGTGGTCTTCGTCATCGGCCTTATTATTTGTGCTTTCATGGTCATCCGCAATGTGCCGGGCGGGCTATTTATCGCCATCATCCTCAACACGGTGATTGCCTTCATTGTCCAGGCGCTCACGGACTCCGAGGACTGGGGCATGGCCGCCCCAGAGGCCCCAGATGCGCTGGGTGGGCTGCCGGATCTGTCCATCGTGGGCGATGTGAACCTGGTCGGCGCCTTTGCCAATATCGGCGTGATCTCCACGGTCCTGCTCATCTTCACCCTGCTGCTGACCAACTTCTTTGATGCCATGGGCACCATGACCGGGCTGGGCAAGCAGGCCAAGCTCGTGGATGACAACGGCAACCTGCCGGGCATGAAGAAGGCGCTGGTCGTGGAAGGCGCCGGCGCGGTGGCCGGTGGCTTGGGCTCGGCGTCCTCGAATACCGTCTTTGCGGATTCCTCTGCCGGCATTGCCGATGGCGCGCGCACCGGCCTGGCCAATATCATGACCGGCCTGCTATTTATCGCCGCCATGTTTTTCACCCCGCTCTATGAGATCGTGCCCATCGAGGCCGCCGCACCCGTCCTGGTCATCGTGGGCGTGATGATGGCCGCGCAGCTCACGGATATCCCGTGGACGCGCATGGAGGTGGCCATCCCGGCCTTTTTAACCATCGTGGTCATGCCGTTTACTTATTCGATCGCCAATGGCATCGGCGTGGGCTTTATTACCTTCGCGCTCATGTCCACCTTTGCTGGTAAGGCCAAGCAGGTGCACTGGATCATGTGGCTGCTTGCTGGCTTGTTCGTCATTTACTTTGGCATCGATCCGATTTCGGAGGCCATCGGCTAGCCTGGAAGGCATGCATATCTCTGATCCCCGTGACCCTCGCCTGGACGATATTCGGAACCTCAACAAATCCGATAAATCCGGCGAGGGTTTGGTCATTGCAGAAGGCCCCTTGGTGGCAGCCCGCCTCATGGAATCGCGGTTCCCCATGCGCTGCCTTGTGGGCTTTCCCCAGAAGCTGGAGGCCTTCTTTGCCGAGTACGGCGAGCCCGAGTGCCCCGTCTACGAGGTCTCTCGCGAGACCCTGGCGGAGGTCGCGGGCTTCGATATGCACCGCGGGCTGGTTGCCGCAGCGGACCGCGCCCCAGAGTCGGAGGTGGGTGAGATCCTGGAGCAGGCCCGCACCATCGCCGTGCTGGAGGGCGTGGGGGATCATGAAAATATCGGCGCCATTTTCCGCCACGCGGCGGGCATGAACGTGGATGCGGTATTGCTCGGCTCCGGCGCTGCGGATCCGCTCTATCGCCGCTCGGTGCGCGTATCCATGGGCCATGTGCTGCGCGTGCCCTTCGCACATTTAGAGGGCGGTTTCACCACGTGGCAGCGCTCGCTGCAGGCGCTTGCCGATGCCTCCTTTACCCTCATTTCCTTAACCCCCAACCCCCAGGCGGTGCACCTGGCAGAGGCCATGCACGGGCAAGACAAGGTGGCCATGCTCGTTGGCGCGGAGGGCCCCGGGCTTACCGAGCACGCAATGAAGGCCACAGATATCCGCGCGCGGATACCGATGGCCCCTGGTACCGATTCTCTAAATGTTGCGACCGCGGCCGCCATTTCCTTTTATGAGCGCCAGCGCTCCTTAAGCGACTTGAACGTCTGACGCAGCCAGTTGCCAATCAACGAGCCGAGGTGTTTGGCGGTGGAAAGGATCTCATCGCCGGTGGAATCCGGCTCGGCATCGTGATCCTCGTAGTCGTCATAGTCGTTTAGGCCCAGCCTATTCGCGGATTGCGCGGCGAACTCGCTGACCGGCTGCTTTGGCTTGGGCGGATCGATCTTGGGTTCTGGGCGCCCGTCCACGGCATAACCCACGACGTCCAGGTCTGGGCCTTCCCGCCCCACGGTGATGCCCAACCAGTGTTCCTGGCCGGCCTCCATGATGCTGTGGGGCCGAAATGGCAGGGAAATGCCGCCGAGGGATTCGTCCTTTTCGCCGGCCCAAAACGGCGCCTCGAAGGGCTCGGGCAGGCCGGTGTCCTCGTACAGGCGGTCACGGGKGGCGCACAGGCTGCGCTTGAGCTCGCCGCCTTCCCACAGCGCGAAGCCCGCATAGTCCTCGTCCGCGTTGCTAACAAGCGCGATAACCCGCTGGGCGGGGACTGCGTTTAAGAGGTCGTTCGGCAGTTGGGAGAGCAGGACGGACTCGCCCTCGCAGACCGTTTGCACCACAGTAATGCCCGGGTAGCCGCCGATGTAGTATTCATTCGGATCCGTCTGCGCGGAGCGGTTGAGGGGGAATTGCCCAATCGGGGTGACCGGGAACTTGGGGTTGAGCTGGGCTAGGAACTTGCGGCCGAACCCGCGGTCCGCCTTGGGCTCGGTTTTGAGAACCTCTTCGGCGCCGGGCTTGGAGATGTACCACAGCGTGAGAACGGCATGAGAGATGTCCACTGTTTAGTCCCTCGGGCGCTTGGTATTGGAGCGAACGCCCAAAAGCACGTCCTCCCAGTGCGGGGTCACGGCCTTGCGGCGGCGCTTCGAGGGCTTGGATTCGGAGGACGGATTCTGCAGGAATTCCTCTTCTTCCGTCTCCTCGCTGGAACCGGAAATATCGGTGACATTGGCGGGCTGATCGCCGTCAATGGCTTCGTCATAGCGGCCGCTGCCCAATGAGGTTAGCGAGCGCACCGGCTGTACGAAGTCCGGGTCCGTAAGGTCTGCCGCGACCGAGTTGCGGGCCTCAACCGTAGCGGGCGAGGACATGGACTGCTTGAAGGTCCACTCCGCCTCGTTTTCAGAAAGGCCCGCCTTCCAGGTCACGCGCACAACCCACGGCTCGCCTTGGTGGCGGTAGGCATCCCACGTGGACTCCGAGAGGGAGTGGCCACGGGCGGCAAAGGAGCTTGCCAGTACCTCCCACAGGGTGAGCTTGGCCGGGCCGTCTTCGCGCACCGGGTGGGCCTGCTTGGACACCTCAGAAATGCGGTTGCGCTCCAGCATGACTGGGTAGGCAAAGGGCTCGATGCGCGATTCATCGACGTGCATCTCTTCCGCGAGCTCCGCGGTGGAGGCACCGGCACGAATGCGGTTTTGGATCTCTGCCGGCCGGATCTGCTTTTCTTCCTCTTCGTGGGAGGGCTTGGGCATCGGCGCTAGCTTTGGCGGCTCCGGCTTGCTAGCGGTGGGCGTGAGGGCGGAACGCAGCTCATCGGTGATGGGAAGGGAAAACTCTTCGCCTTCTTCGGTGCGTAGCACCAATGAGTCTTCGCTCGATTCGCTGTCAACGAGAAACAGCTCGCGCATAGTGTGGCGCTCCTTTGCCTATCGACGGAAGGACGGATCTGTGATGCAGTCAACTATAACGCGAAAAGGCCCCGCGCCATGCGAGGCGGCGGGGCATGTTGATCACTTAGTTGGCATCCAGCACGTAGTCGATGCACTGCGTGAGCTTGGCGATGTCCCCAGGCTCAATCGCCGGGAACATGCCCACGCGCAGCTGGTTGCGGCCCAGCTTGCGGTACGGCTCGACATCGAGGATGCCGTTGGCGCGCAGGGTGGCGGCAAGGTGGGCGGCATCGACGGAGTCGTCGAAGTCGATGGTACCCACGACTAGCGAGCGCGCTGCCGGTTCGCTAACAAACGGAGTGGCCTCTGGGCAGGATTCGGCCCAGTTGTACAGCGTGGAGGAGGATTCGGTGGTGCGCTTGACCATGCCGTCGAGGCCGCCATTGTCATTCATCCACTGAATCTGGTTATCCAGCATGAGCAGGGTGGCGATCGCCGGGGTGTTATAGGTCTGGTTCTTGCGGGAGTTATTCACCGCGGTCTGCAGGTTCAAAAACTCCGGAATGAAACGGTCGGAGTTATTGATCTTTTCGATGCGCTCCAGCGCGGCTGGGGACATGGCGGCGAGCCAGAGTCCGCCGTCGGAAGCAAAGCACTTCTGCGGCGAGAAGTAGTACACGTCGGTCTCTGCGATATTGACGGGGAGGCCGCCGGCGCCAGAGGTGGCATCGACAAGCACGAGCTGCTGGTCGTTGTGGGGGTGGGGGCGGACAACCTCCGTCATCGCACCGGTCGAGGTCTCATTGTGGGCCCAGGCGGCGACATCGGCATCGGCGGCAAGCTCGCGCGGATCCGGGGCGGTGCCGACGGGGGATTCGGTGAGCGCTGGGGCATCGAGCCACGGGGCCTTGGAAGAGGCCTTGGCAAACTTGGTGGAGAACTCGCCGAAGGTAAGGTGGGCCGACTGACGCTCGATGAGGCCGAAGGTAGCTGAATCCCAAAAGGCGGTGGCGCCGCCCAGGGACAGGACAATTTCGTATCCCTCAGGGAGCGAGAAGAGATCGCTTAAGCCCTCGCGTACGGAACCGACGAGGTTTTTCACCGCCGGCTGGCGGTGCGAGGTGCCCACGATAGCGGGGTCAATAGCCTCGATCTGGGCGGGGCGCACCTTGGAGGGTCCGCAGCCAAAGCGGCCATCGGAAGGCAAGAGATCTGCTGGCAGTGTGATTTCTGGAGTACTCATGCCGCTAGTGTAGAACAGTTCCGGTTGGATGGCAGGTATTTTGATGCCCGTAAACTTGTTGGCAGTATCACAAAGTTTGCTAGAGTGTGAATAGGTATAAGGCTGACTTGAATAAGTTAGTGCCTTAAAGAACTCTTTAACAGGGAAAGGAAATTCCGTGTCTACTGAAGAAAACAAGGTAGTACTCAAGCACGCCGGCAACGAGTACGAGATGGACATCAAGCAGTCCACTGAGGGCGATTCCGGCTTCGATATCTCCAAGCTCCGCAAGGAAACCGGGCTTGTTACCTTCGACCCCGGCTACACCTCCACCGGCTCCACCGAGTCCAAGATTACCTTTATTAACGGTGAGGAGGGCATCCTTCGCTACCGCGGCTACGATATTGCGGAATTGGCAAATAACGCCACCTTCAATGAGGTTTCCTACCTGCTGATTAAGGGCCACCTGCCGGACGAGCAGGAACTGTCGGAGTTCAATAACGCCATCCGCCACCACACCCTCTTGGATGAGGACTTTAAGGCGCAGTTCAACATCTTCCCGCGCGATGCACACCCGATGGCCGTGCTTGCGTCCTCCGTGAACATTCTCTCCAGCTACTACCAGGACCAGCTGGACCCGCTGGATGAGGAGCAGCTGGACAAGGCCACCGTTCGCCTGCTGGCTAAGGTGCCGATGCTGGCCGCTTACGCTTACCGCGCATCCCAGGGCAAGCCTTATATGTACCCGGATAACAACCTGAACGCGCGCGAGAACTTCCTGCGCATGATGTTCGGTTACCCCACCGAGGAGTACGAGGTTGACCCGGTTGTCTCCAAGGCGCTGGACAAGCTGCTCATTTTGCACGCTGACCACGAGCAGAACTGCTCCACCTCCACCGTCCGCATGATTGGTTCCGCACAGGCCAACATGTTCGTCTCCATCGCTGGCGGCATCAACGCCCTGTCCGGTCCGCTGCACGGCGGCGCTAACCAGGCCGTGCTGGAGATGCTCGAGGACATCGAGAAGAACAACGGCGGCGACGCTACCGACTTCATGAACCGCGTGAAGAACAAGGAAAAGGGTGTTCGCCTGATGGGCTTCGGCCACCGCGTGTACAAGAACTACGACCCACGCGCGGCCATCGTCAAGGAAACCGCACACGAGATCATCGATCACCTGGGCGGCGACCCGATGCTGGACCTGGCCATGAAGCTGGAAGAGATTGCGTTGAACGATGACTACTTCGTCTCCCGCAAGCTCTACCCGAACGTGGACTTCTACACCGGCCTCATCTACCGCGCCATGGGCTTCCCGACGGACTTCTTCACCGTCCTCTTCGCCATCGGCCGCCTGCCGGGCTGGATCGCTCAGTACCGCGAGCAGCTGGAGATGAACACCAAGATCAACCGTCCTCGCCAGATTTACACCGGTGAAACCCTGCGCAAGGTTACCCCTCGCAGCGAGCGCTAAATAGCGCTTTTGGTCGCCCCAATTCAACCGAATCGGGCTTGAGCACTATAATTGGTGCAGCTCGGTTCGGTTTCATTGCGACCGCACGAACAAACTAGATTTCCCAAGGAGACTAATCCCCATGGATAAACCTGTTATTGAAGCCCAGTCTGGCCCAGCGCCGACCGACCTCGTCATCGAGGACATCGTCGTAGGCGATGGCGCTGAAGCCAAGCCTGGTGGCGTAGTGGAGGTCCACTACGTTGGCGCCGAATATGAGACCAACCAAGAATTCGATTCCTCGTGGGACCGTGGCCAGTCCATCGAGTTCCCACTGACCGGTCTCATTGCCGGCTGGCAAGAGGGCATCCCGGGAATGAAGGTAGGCGGTCGCCGTCAACTCATCATCCCGCCGGAAAAGGCCTACGGCCCCGCCGGCGGTGCGCACCCGCTGTCCGGCCGCACCTTGGTCTTTATCATTGACCTCATCCGCGCCGACTAAGCTGCGCTAAAAATCGTTGAACCGGCTCTCCTTAAAGGGAGCCGGTTTTTCGTTGTGTAGTGGCAGTCAGTTCCCGCAAGGGGCCGCATAAGACGAGAAACTGGGGCACAATGGGAATTATGACTGTGCCAACTATTTCATTCAATGATGACCGCGAGATGCCCCAGCTTGGACTGGGCACCTACAAACTCAATGACGATGAGTGCATTCGCGTAGTCCGCGAAGCCATTGACTTGGGCTACCGCCACTTTGATACGGCGACGCTGTACAAGAACGAAGAGGCATTGGGTACTGCGCTCAAACAAGCCATTGACGCGGGCGACGTCACCCGCGAGGACCTGTTTATTACCTCCAAGGTCTGGCACTCTCACCACGGCGCGCAGAAGGCGGAACAGGCCTTCCAGGAATCCATGGAGAAGCTGAAGCTGGATTACTTGGACCTGTACCTCATCCACTGGCCGTGGCGACAGGGTGGGCTGTATGTGGAGACTTTCGAATCCATTGCCCGCCTGCAGGGGATGGGGCAAATCGCTTCCATCGGTGTCGCTAATTTCTACGAAGAGGTCCTCGAGGACCTTATTGACAAGACCGGCATTACCCCGGTGCTCAACCAAGTGGAGCTGCACCCTGGGTTCACCCAGCCGGAGCTGCGCGAGTTCCACCACAAGCACGGCATCGTGACCGAGGCGTGGTCTCCGCTGGCGCGCGGTGTGGTGCTTAATAACCCGGAGATTGAAAAGATTGCCGCCGCGCATGAGGCTACCGAGGGGCAGGTAGTACTGGCGTACCTGATGGCCAAGGGCATTTCCGTTATTCCGAAGTCTGCCCGCAGTGAGCGGCTCAAGGAGAACCTGGCCGCCGCGGAGCTGGAGCTGGGCAAGGATGAAATCACGGCGATTGACTCCTTGGAAGGTCAAGAAGGTTTTGGCCGCATGTTTAATGATCCCCGTGAATTCCCGGGCGCGGAGGGCTAAGAAAGCACTCTCGGGCGAAGGAGCCACCGGCGACGGCGTCGTCGGTGGCTTTTGCTGTGCAGGATGGCTGAGTGGGCGAGTACGTGCTGGTTAAGGCACTCACCTCGCTGATAGGTGGTTCCTTTCGCGCCGCCTTCACTGATTAGTTAACGTCTGGTTAACAAAATTTGCGAACGCGTTAAACCTGGGATGGAGGGGGTGATTTGCATAGAATATTAGCCCAGTTCACCGGAACCTATCGGGCTAAAAGGGGGGAGTTTTTGTGGGATGTATTGGCAATATTTACTGCTTTGCAAAGATTGTTCTGTATCTTACATATCAACGCGGGTAGTGATGAACAACACATTGCGCCTCGTTTGTACAGAACCTCTCTCACCCAAGGAGACAACCCTTCTATGAGTGATACAACTGCTCCAGTCGAGCGTCGTGAGCTTACGGCAGCCGACTACATAGAAATGCGCGATAGCGAAGAGTTTGGCGAGTTGCGCAGCGCTTATCGTAGTTTCACTTTTCCCATGACCGTCGCGTTTTTCGTGTGGTACATCGTCTACGTGCTCACCGCCGTGTTTGCGCCTGATTTTATGGCCATTGAGCTTGGCGATGGCGGCTGGAACGTCGGCCTCGTCTTCGGCCTGGCCCAGTTCCTGACCACGTTCATCATTACCTGGATTTACGTGAAATACGCCAATAAGAATATTCAGCCTAAATCGGTTGCTATTCGCGAGAAGTTGGAGGCCAAGTAAATGACTACCACTTACCTTGCACAAGAAACTTCTGCCGGTAACCCGATTCTGAATATCTCCATCTTCGGCATCTTCCTCGTGGTTACCATGGCCGTCGTGTTGCGCGCCGGCAAGTCCACGAAGAAGGCGTCTGACTTCTATACCGGTGGTGGCTCGTTCTCCGGCCGCCAGAATGGCTTGGCTATCTCCGGTGACTACCTTTCTGCGGCATCCTTCCTCGGCATCGTCGGTGCGGTGGCGCTTAACGGCTACGACGGATTTTTGTACTCCGTCGGCTTCTTCGTCGCCTGGCTCGTGGCCCTGATGCTCGTGGCCGAGCCGATGCGTAACGTGGGCCGCTTTACCATGGCGGACGTTTTGTCCTTCCGCCTGAAGCAAAAGCCGGTGCGCGTGGCCGCGTCCATTGCCACGCTCTTCGTGACGCTATTCTACCTCATTGCCCAGATGGCCGGCGCCGGTTCGCTGGTGGCCGTGCTGCTGAACATCCATGACTTTAAGTGGCAGGCAGTCGTCGTTGGCATCGTCGGCGTGCTGATGATCCTCTATGTCTTGGTCGGCGGCATGAAGGGCACGACCTACGTGCAGATGATTAAGGCCGTCTTGCTGGTGACCGGTGTGGTCATCATGTGCATCATGGTGTTTGTCTCACTGCGCGGTGGCTTCAGCAACATGTTCAGCACCGCTATTGATATGCACGCGTCGTCTGATTACCTCCATGAAAAGGGCTATGAGGCTAAGGAAATCATGGAGCCGGGCCTGAAGTACGGTGGCTCTACCGCCGCTAAGCTGGACTTCATCTCCTTGGGTATGTCCCTCGTGCTGGGTGTGGGCGGCTTGCCACACGTTCTGATGCGCTTCTACACCGTGCCCACCGCCGTTGAGGCTCGTCGCTCCGTGACCTGGGCCATCGTTATCATCGGTGCCTTCTACCTGATGACCCTGATTCTGGGCTACGGTGCAGCCGCACTGGTTGGCCCGGACCGCATCCTGAACGCACCGGGTGGCGCGAACGCCGCGGCACCGCTGCTGGCACTGGAAATCGGTGGCTCCATCTTCATGGCCATTATTTCCGCCGTGGCCTTTGCTACCGTGCTCGCCGTGGTGGCGGGCCTGGCGATTACCGCCTCCGCCTCCATTGCGCACGATATCTACCACGCGGTTATTCGCAACGGTGAGTCCACCGAGGCAGAGCAGGTGCGCGTCTCGCAGGCTACCGTGGTGGTGCTGGGTATCGTCTCCATTATCTTGGGCATCTTGGCGATGACCCAGAACGTGGCCTTCCTGGTCTCCCTGGCCTTCGCAGTGGCGGCATCGGCTAACCTGCCGACCATCCTGTACTCGCTGTACTGGCGCCGCTTCAACACCGCGGGTGCCGTGGCCTCCATGTATACCGGTGTTGTCTCCTGCTTGGTCCTCATCTTCTTCTCTCCAGCGGTATCCGGCACCGAAAGCGCCATGTTCCCGAACGCGGACTGGGCGATCTTCCCGCTGACCTCGCCGGGTCTGGTCAGTATCCCGCTGTCCTTCTTCGTCGGTTGGTTCGTATCCATCGTGACCAAGCCGGACAACTTGGACGAGTTGGCGGCAGAGATGGAGGTTCGTTCCTTGACCGGTGTGGGCGTCGAGGCCCCAGTCCAGCACTAATTGCCCGAAAGGTAGCAATTACCGGT
Source organism: Corynebacterium accolens (assembly GCF_030515985.1). The sequence goes on from NZ_CP100376.1 coordinate 2,196,290, forward strand.
AATATGGTTCGACGTGTTTAATCCGTCCTCTCTCAACGCGGCGGCATCAGTAAAGGCTGGTGCCGCCCTTGCCGTGTGCATGCTTGCCTGCTCTACGGTTGCTGGGTGCAGCAATAGCGAGCGAGATAGCACCGCCAAAGCCGAAGACACCACGATTACCGCGCATAGGGCGGCAAAGGTGCCCCCGCGCATCAATGAGTTCCTCAAGGGGGATGAGGACCATTCCATTAGCTATATTCGCCTGCACGATGGCATGTATATGGGCTCTGCGGCAGAACACGATCCCCGCCCGGCGCTTAGCCTCATCAAGCTCTACATCGCCACCTACGTCATTGAACAGGGTGAGTACGAAGACAAGTACGAGGCGCTCGGCATGATCGCCAGCTCTTCTGATAAGAGCGCCGAGGAGCTGTTTAAGAAGTACCCGGATTCCATCGATAAGATTGCCAAGGAATACGATCTGGAATCCACCAAGGCGGGCGAGACCTGGGGCTATTCGGAAACCTCCACCTATGACGTGGCCAGCTTTATCTCGCAGCTCATCAAGCGCGATGAAACCCATCCCGTGCTGGTGGCGATGTCGCACGCGGATCCAGTCTCAGAAGATGGTTATGACCAGGATTATGGCACCGCGAAGCTTTCTAATGTCGTGGGCAGCAAGTGGGGCTGGTCCAACGATAAGTCCATCAATTCCTCGGTGTCCTTTGGTAAAAACTTCGTCGCCGCGGCCTCCATTAATGGCTCTGCCGATGACCTCACGGACTACGTCAAGAGTGAGATCAATGGTGAGAACCTGGGCAAGGCCACCGAGCGGTTTCTGAAGTACAAGGACGGCGAGGACGTCCCGCCCATCGAGACAACCTCAAAGAAGCCGACCTCGAGCGAGAAAAAGGACAAGGACAAAAAGGACGAAAAGAAGTCCTCCGAGCCCAAGGGGAAATAGGCCTACTTAATGGCCTTGGCGATGTCCTGGGCGGCATCGGCAAGCCCGCGGATTTGCTCGTTGCTTAGCGATGACCCCTTAAAGCTCACCCCATCCGCGGTGACCTGCGGCAGCTCCGGCATATTCGGGATGGCCTTGTCCAGGGTGGAGCTGAGATCCTGGATGCCTGGCTGCTTGGACCCGGGCGTCCATTGACCCCAGTCGCTGGCGTAGACCTCGTTGACATCGACGATGACGTTCTCGATGGTCTGCTGGCGCGACTGCGGAAGCTGGTGAATGGTGGTCTTGGGATGGATTTTCCCGTTGGAGCCCCAGTCGTGCATCCAGTAGAACGTGCCAATCCCATCGCGGCTGGCCCACTCGATGGTGTTGTAGTTGCCGTAGACGCCGGTCTGGTAGCCGGCCACGGACAGGGCCTTGGAAAACGCTTGCAGGTATGGCCGGATGAACTGGGTGTAGTGCTCGCGGGTGGGGTTATCGTCGATGGCGATATAAATGGGGCGGTGCGTGGGTCCACCGGCGGCCTTGTGCAGCGAAATGGCCTGCGGGGCGTGGATGGCGGCGCCCGCCGCGCCCTGCTTCCAATCGGCGGTTTCGGCGCGGCCGAATTGATAGACCGAAGCCGTGGGTAGGCCGGCGGCGGCATTGGCGGCAGTCTCTTGGAGTGTGACCGGCTTGCCGGTCATCCAGGCCGCGCCGGGGCGCTTATTGGAAACGTAGCGAATGGCACCGATATGGCCCGCACGCTTGATGGCGGCGGGGGAGGGGATGCCGGAGGAAAAATCGATAATGGTGCCGCGCACCGGGCCGAGGGCGGCGGCAGAGGGTGCGGCCGCACCAATGGCGCCGGCGGTAAGGGCAAGGGCGCTTGCCTTCAAGAGGCCGCGACGAGATAGAGACGGCGACATGAATAACTCCTGCGGTGATTGCATTAGTCACAATAGTTAACAAATGCACCATAGCAGGAGACGGTGGGGGAATCGTGTTTATTTTGACTCGTTGCTAAATTCCACGTTCGTGGCGTGTTCTACGGTGCGCGATACCGTGCAATCCTTCTCGTGGGAGATGCGGATCAGGTTATCCACGAGCGCGCGGGCCTTATCGCCATCTGGGGTGGAGGGGAAGGCGAGGTCGAAGGAAACGCGGACATCGGAAAGCCGCGAAGCGCCATCCTCATCCACGCGGTCGCCCTCTGCGCGCACCTGGAAAGACTCCGGCTCGGTGCGCCGGGAGGTTACGACATCCACATCCACCGCGGTGCACCCAGCGACGGCGGCCAGCAGGAGCTCTACCGGCGACAACAGGCCCTCCCCGCGGCCAAATTCGATGCTGGCCCCATCCGCATTGGTGGCCCGGTACACCGAATTTTCTACGCGGTTAAGGTCAACGGAATACTGCTTGATGATTTCACTCATGGCTTAGAGCTTAAGCCAGGCTCGGGATATAGGCCACGCTGCCGCCCAAGGACATGGTGATAAAGATGGGCGCGATAACCAGGGGGCCGAGCCATACGCGGCCGGTATTGGCATAAAACATCTTGTTCAAGATGGGCAGCAGGATCATCATGGGCAAGATGGACTGCAGCATGTTCACATACAGCCAGTCATCGGTCCAGTGCACCGTGCCGGTGGCGGCGAAGACGGAATATTGGATAACGAAGATCATCGCCAAGCCGACAGAGTTCGCCAGCGCCGCGATGAGGTAGGTCTGCCACTTGGGCGTATCGCTATAACGCGTGCCCACGCCGGCGCGAATGGAGTTGGCCAGATAGAAGATGAACATCGCAGGTACGTACATCAGCGCCACCAGGAACCAGCGCAGCGTCAGCGGGCGCGAGGCCACGACCAAGAAACGGTAATCATTGTGGAAGGCAAGATACACAATGGATAGCACGGAGAAGTACACAAAGAGCAAGATGAAGGCCAGCAGTAGCGTGCGCCCAAAGGTGCGCCAGCTCATCGTGATGCCCCACGCGCGGGCGCGCTCGCCGCGGGCATAGGTGGACTTATCCCGGGTGATATAGAACAAGATAAGCCCGACGATGCCGTTGACGATGGCCCACAAGACCACCGAGTTGACCATGCGCGCCGGGAAGAACCAGGTGCTGACCTTATTCGCGGCATCGTAGAAGACGTCCTGCGAAAGGTTCGCCAGCGGCATGAACGTGAAAAAGGCGATGGCTGCGGTTAACACGAAAAAGCCCCAGAACTTCGCGGCTTCTTTGCCCCGCGGACGCTTCGGTACGGTTGGGAGCGCCTGGGCTACTGGCGCAAAGTAGCGGGTGCGCAGGAGCATTCGGGTCAGCGGGAAGAGCATGGCGATGCCGCCGATGAGGGAAATGAGGTTAAAGACTTCTTTCAGCCACCACGTCTGGTTGCCGGAATCCATCTTCACTGGGGCATCCAGGGTGTCATCGAAGAACTCGAGAATGCTGCCGATGGCACTAGGTGTGAGCGGCTGCAGCGGGTGCAGCGTTTCATCGTTATAGGCAACGCGGTACGTGCCCTTGTCGATGTCCCCGTAGCCCCGGCCGATCTCAATGTGGTCCACCTGGTCTTGTTTCTTGAGCCCAGAGTTGACCATGGACAGAGCCTCTGGGGCATCGCGCAGATCGCCATCGCCGTTGATATTTCGGTAGCCGCCTTCATCGAAGCGGGCATAGCCCAGCGCCATATTTGAGTGCACGTGGGCAAACTTCTTATCGTTTAAGTTCTTGAGCCAGCCAGAGATAAAGACCGCGGAGATCTTATCTAGGTCCTCGGCGCGCTTGCGCTCGCCATCTGTGATGGTGGTGCCGCCTTCGCTATTCGGGTCCTTGGCAGCTTCGAGGGCATCGTCTACCTTCTTGCCGTACTTATTGGCTGCGGTGCGCACCGCAGTACCACCGGCGGAGTGGCCGGTAATGCCGATGCGATCCTCATCGACGTAATTAAACGTATCCAGGTGGTCTGTGACGTAATCAATGGCGGTCACCACGGCGGAATCACTATCGTCTGGGTGTTGCGAGCTGGACTCGCCCTGGTTATACGGGTCAACCACCAGGGTGACAAAGCCGCGCCGGGCCAATTCCAACGAGTTGGAGACCTGGGTTTCCTTAGTGCGCTGGAAACCGGGCGAGACGATGACCATCGGCGCTTTATTCTCCGGCGTCGCGTCCTTCGGCCGGAAGAGATCTGCGGTGACCGTAGCGCCGTGCTTGCCGGCGATTTTGAGGTCAGTGACCTGAATTTTGCCGCCATCGGTTTGTACCAGGGATGAGCCCAACCCACCGACGAGAACGATGACGATGCACACAAAGAGTTTCCAGCCATCGCTAAAGCGGCGCTTCTTCGAAACCTCAGCGGGCAACTGCTCTGTCTGCTGCTCTAGAGAAAGAGACGACTGTTCTTCCACGGGAGTGGGGGAGGGGGATGCGGAGTCGGACATATACGCGTTCCTTGTTGGTGGTGCTTAATTGAAACGAGTGGGCTGAAAGTCCGATAGTGGAAAACTTAAAGTCCAGCGTGGAAGCACATTAGGCCCGCCGGAAAGCGGGTGCAACCGTTGCAGTAAAAGGGGGTGCTGGACAAGTGCTGAACAGGCAAAAGCTCGCGCGATGCGGTGAATTAATAAATCAAGGGCGGCGAGAAGCGGATACGCACCGATTGTCCAAGGGCTGGTTTATGAGCTGCGGTAGTCCGGAACGTGACCCCAGATTCATGGGAGGCGGTAACGGAGTAGTGCCCGGCTTCGAAAATGGCTGAGTCAACTACCGCTGGAACCGTGGCACCTGGTTGGTCTTCCTCCACGATTTTGGCGTGGCGCGGCAAGATGGCGGCTTTAGTGCCTTCGCCTCGCACGGTTACTTCGCTCAATGGCCAAGAGATGCCAAGAGCAGGGCACTCGACGCTGTCACCTGAAATAGAGGCCTGGACAATCGTGGCATCCGAAATAAATCCCGCGACCACCGGGTTAGCGGGATTTTCCAGTAATTGTTGCGGGGTAGCAATCTGCTGGATTTCGCCGCCGTCTAGAACCACGACTCTATCTGCAATTGCCAGCGCCTCGGCGCGATCGTGGGTGACGTGCACCGTGGTTAGGCGTTGTTTTTGTGTCAGGGCTACCAATTCGCGGCGCAAATTATCGCGCAGTGGTTCATCGAGGGCCGAAAGAGCCTCATCCAGCAATAAAACTGTGGGATTAGCGACGATCGCCCGGGCCAAAGCAACGCGCTGGCGCTGCCCGCCAGAAAGGCTGTCCGGTATACGCTCCTCGAATCCCGGCAGGCCCACGAGAGCTAAGGTCTCAGAAATGCGCACTTCGCGCTCTGCCTTAGCTACTTTTGCCTGGCGCAGCGGGTAGCCAACGTTGTCCTTCACAGACATGTGCGGCCAGATCGCGTGCTGTTGGAAGACCATGCCGATGCCGCGTTTCTCCGGCGGAATATCAGTCATCTGCCGGCCATCTATGTAAAGCTCACCTGACGATGGAGAAATAAAACCAGCGATGGTGCGCAAAAGCGTGGTTTTACCGGAGCCTGACGGGCCAACGAGCGCGATGAGTTCTCCGGGTTCGATGGAGAGGCTGATATCGCGCAGGCCGGTGGTTCCATCTGGAAAAGTGACCGTGAGGTGGGAAGCTGCAATTTTCGCCATTATTATGTCCTTACCTTAGGAGCGCGGATAGTCAGTGCGAGGGCAATGATGCCCAGCAGCGCGAAGAGCAGGGCGAGTGCTGATGCCTGGTTATAATCTCCTGCCTGTTGCAGATTGAATACTTGGACACCCAGTGTTGTGGTTCCGGGGGCGACGAGGAGTACGGAAATAGTAAGTTCTCGAATCGCGGTCACCGCGACCAGTACCGCGCCGGAGATGGCCGCCGGAATGGTCATCGCGCCGGTGGTAGTAAATAGCGCCTTAAGCGGTGTGGCGCCAGAAATACGCGCTGCTTCTTCCACGGTGACCGGGGTGCTAATGAGCGGTGCACGCACGGATTGGACAACGAGTGCGGTAAAAGCGCAGACATAGGCGATAAGGATTATCCAAATGGTGTTATACAGCCCGGTATAGCGCCCGGCAATCAGCCAGGCGACGCCGATGATGAGCCCAGGCAGCGCGCTCGGTAGCAGCGCAGAAAGTGTTAAAAGCGTATTTCCCCGCGCCTGGGTCCGAGTCACTAGAATTCCGATGACCCAGCCGAGAATCCCGCAGATTATCGCGGCGGTTATCGACAAAAATGCGGAATTGGTTAGGCCGTCGATAACGCGCGGGKTGGATAAAGCAGCGCTAAAGTTCGCCAGCGAAATGGTTTCAAGAGTAAATGGAACCCCAGGGGCTGGCAGCAACGCGCGGTAGGCCAAACCGAGGATCGGGCCAATGGAAATGGCGAGTCCGCACACCCACATGATGATCGTGACCGGCCAACGCGCTGAATGCAGCGCAAAGCGCGCCGGGCTTCCGGAGTTATGGGTAGAAGACGAGTTTTTCAGGGAGGTGAGATAGTCCAAAATGACGGCGCCGATTCCCAAGAATAAGAGGACAACGCCGATGGTAGAGACCACCTGCAAAGGATTGGATACGGTGCCGGAATCAATGAAGCGGTAAATCATCGTCGCAAGGGTTTCGAACCGAGCAGGTGAGCCGATAATGGCGGGAATCCCAAAGTCAGCCAGATTAGCAATTGCCGTGAGGGKAAAMGCGGACAACAATGCAGGGCGCAGGAGCGGAAGGGKGACCGTGCGCAGAACTGTCACCACGGAAGCGCCCGATACCCGGGCGGCCAGTTCAAAATCAGGGGAGATGGAGCGCAGGCTTGAAGAAATGATGACGTATGCCGTGGGAAAAGAGTGGATAGTCATCAGCGCTATGACCCCGTCTGCGCCGTAGATATTCCATATTTCGAACCCAAAGAGCTTATTTAATCCCTGATTCGGGCCGAAGAGTTGAATCCAGGCGATCGCTCCGATAAATGGTGGAACCAAGAGCGGGGAAAGCAGGAATAGGCGCAGCACCGAAGAACCGTAGATATCCGTGCGGTCTAGCGCGATGGCTATAACGGTGCCGATGATGACGGCGGCGAGCGCCGAAAGCGCCGTGGTAAAAAGCGAATTCCATGTGGCGATGCCGAGACCTTGCTCTAGCAGGACGGGAATTTGGTTTCCGCCCAGTGCAAGGGAGACAACAAGGGCTAAAGGCGCGATGAACAGGCCGATGGCAATGAGCCACACGCCAACGCGCAGCGCGGATACGGAGGGATTTTTCAACAAGGGAGCCATCAAGAACTAGGAAGAAACTGCCTTCTGGAAAACCTCGACGGCGGCGTCTTTATCCTTGGTGATTTTTTCTAGGTCTTGGTCCATCAACTCAATGTCTGCGAGTTCAGGGGTGGCTGCTGGGGTTCCCACGTCTTCGCGCACCGGGAGGTACGACTGATCGACGGCAATTTCTTGTGCCTTCTTCGAAAGCAAGAAGTTGATGTATTTTTGTGCTGCTTCTTGTTCCTTGGAGTCTTTGAATACGCCCGCGGGCTCAGAAATATACGGTGATCCCTCGGTGGGGTAGGCGAGGGCAACCGGGGATCCCTTATCCGCGAGGTCGCGGACTAAGTAATCGACGACCACGCCGACGGGCCTAGAACCGGAGGCGATTTCTTGGGAAGTAGGGCCATTGGACTCTGCGATCATCGGGGAATTCTTGCCTAGGTCTTCGATCCACGCTTCACCGAGGTCTGAATTGTTCTTCCATGCTGAGGCATTGAAGGCCGCCGCACCAGAGACCGCCGGGTTAGGCATGACGAGTTTGTCCTTGTACTTCGGATCGGTGAGATCTGCCCACGAGGTCGGGGCATCAACTTCTGCGATTTCATCGGTGTTATAAGCAATGACCGTAGGGATGATGCGCGTGCCGACATAAAAATTCTCGTCGTCCTTGGCCTCGTCGATGATGTCGTCGGAATCGACATCGGCAAGCTCGATGAGGTCACCGTCCTCGGCGTAATTTTCAAAGGTAGGAGCATCGGCCGCCCAGAAAACATCTGCTTCAATGTCGCCAGATTGCTTCTCCGAAGAAATGCGCGCGTTCAAATCGCCGGTACCAGCGCGGTATACCTTGACCTCGATATCGGGGTTTTCTTCATTGAAGGCCGCATTGATTTCATCGACCTTCTCTTCCGGCTCGGAGGTATAGACGGTAATAGTGGTTGAATCGCTTGCGACCTGCGTATCGTCATTGTCGGTCGCAGGCTCACCGCACGAACTAAGAAGAACGGTTGAAGCAAGGGCTAGGGCAGCGAGAGAAGAGTGCTTCGGCTTCATTGGGGAAGGTCCTCCAGAGAGAGTAGTTAACAGGAACGTCTATCTAACTGCGCCGAAGTTAAGGCAACTTGGGATAGGTGTGAACGCACAGTAAATTCTTTGAGCTCCTGGGCGGATGTCGTGGAGGTGTGGCCAAGGAGCCTCGCTCGAGTGGGCAGCGGTTAGCGCTAAAAAGCGGGAAACCACGAGGTGACAAGCTCGAAGTAGCCCCACATTGGGGGTTAACCTATAGCTCAATAGATATTTGTATACCTGTAGTACTACCGTTATGAAAAGCAATGAAGGAACCCTACAAGGAGAAACAATGGATTCGGTGATCGCAGGCAATGCGAGCTGGATGCTCATGAGCGCGGCTCTCGTGCTTCTCATGACCCCAGCCCTGGCACTTTTTTACGGAGGCATGACAGAGCGCCGCGGCGTGCTCAATATGATGTTGATGTCCTTCGGCTCACTAGCGGTAGTCAGCATCATTTATGTCCTCTGGGGCTGGTCGATGAGCTACGGCACGGAGTCCTGGGGCGGCATCGTTGCCAACCCCTTCGAGTTCTTCGGGCTGAAGGATTCCATCTTTGATGCCAATGGTGAATACCTCGAAGGCGCGGAAGGCTACGCCAATATCATTGATATCGGCTTCCAGCTCACCTTCGCCGTTATTTCCACCGCGATTATCTCCGGTGCACTCGCCGGCCGTGTGAAGTTCGGTACCTGGATGGTATTCAGCGGCCTGTGGGCAACCTTTGTCTACTTCCCGCTGGCTCACATGGTCTGGGGCGGCGGCATCCTGGGTGAGGGCGAAAGCAGCGTCACCAGCTGGATCTTTGGCAGCGAAGGCGGGGAAGCGCTTGTGGCCCCCATTGACTTTGCCGGTGGTACCGTCGTCCACATTTCCGCCGGTACGGCCGCACTGGTCCTCGCGATTGTCGTGGGCAAGCGCCAAGGCTTCCCGAAGAGCGTGCAGCGCCCCCACAACCTGCCCATGGTCATGCTCGGTGCCGGCCTGCTGTGGTTTGGTTGGTTCGGCTTCAACGGTGGTYCCGCCTYCGCAGCCGATGGCCTCGCCGGCCTGGCCTGGGTCAACMCCACCGCCGCAACGGCTGCGGCAATCCTGGGCTGGTTGCTCGTGGAAAAGCTGCGCGATAACTACTGCACCTCCCTGGGTGCAGCCTCCGGTGTGGTCGCAGGACTTGTCACCATTACCCCAGCTGCGGGCGACCTGAACCCAGTGACCTCGCTCATCATGGGTGCCCTCGGCGGCATGCTGGGCTGCCTGGGCGTGGGCCTGAAGTTCCGCTTCGGCTTCGATGACTCTCTCGACGTCGTGGGCGTCCACCTGGTCGCCGGCCTGTGGGGCACCGTGGCGGTTGCTTTCTTTGCCAATGACCGCGGCATCTTCACCGGTGGCGGCGCCGAGGGCTGGAAGCTGCTCATCGTACAGATCCTCATCGCCGCAATCGCCGTGGCCTTCGCCGCAGTCATTACCGCCATCATTGCGGTGATTTTGAAGGCGACCATCGGCTGGCGCGTGACCGACCAGATTGAAACCGACGGCATTGACTTTGGTGGTCACCGTGAGACCGGCTATGACATTGGCGGCCGCGCTATGCGCGGTACCACCAGCCGCAACTAAAACGCCCAGCGATACCTAGGAGCAACAATGAAACTCGTAACAGCCGTGGTCAAGCCCTTTACGCTTGATGATATCCAGCAAGCACTACAAAAACTCGGCTCACCGGGCATGACGGTCACCGAAATCGAAGGCTTTGGCCAGCAACGCGGTAACAAGGAAATCTACCGCGGTGCCCAATTCGCCACCTCCTTTGTGCCCAAGGCCAAAATCGAGCTCATCGTGGCAGACGATGACGCCGAAGCGATTGTCGATGCCATCGTCGACGCCGCCTGCACCGGCGAAATCGGCGACGGCAAGATTTGGATCGCACCCGTCGAAGACGTCATCCGCGTTCGCACCGGCGAGCGAGGCGAGAAGGCTATTTAAGGCTCCAACGCACCAGCGCCCCAGGCCTCCACAGAAGACTGGAGGCCTAGGGCTTTTGCTGCGGTGTGTGAACCTGGGATTTTAGCTTTCTAGCTGGCCAGTTTCTTTTGCGGAGGCCATAATATTGGCCAAGGCATCCACCAAGCTATCCAGCACGTTTTTATCGCTGGACACTAGAGCATCGCGCTGCTTGCGCTGTTCGATGCCGCTAAAAATTGCACGCGTTGCTTCTGCCTTGAACCGCTTAGAGCGCTTGAGCTGCTCCTTGGAGTTTTCTTGGCCGAGTTTCACGGCCGCGGGCTGGCTGGAGAGCGTACCCCATGCAGCAACGATCATCTGAGCAGTACCACCGCTGTCAACGTCAACYCCCGCGAGCGAGAAAAGGGACCCGACCCCTGATTGGTGGACACGAGGGGAACAAGCCTCCAATCAACCTACTGGTTGATTGAAGTTTCAACCGCCTCTGCGATTCAAAGCCGGACAAGTCGGGGCAAGATATGTATTTAGAGAACTTGATCCCCTCGGCTATCCAGTCACAGCGATGACTGGGAAGGAGTAATGATATGAAGGCTTTGTACAGGGCAGCGATTTTCTACCTCGTCTTGGGCTTGGTCGCCGGCTTGTTTTATCGGGAGTTTACGAAGCTACAAGATTTCCCGGAAGGCGAATATACGCAGCTAAGCGTGGCTCACACCCACTTGCTGGCGCTAGGCTTCATGCTATTCCTTATCTTCTTGGCGTTGGAAAAGGTCTTTGCACTGTCGCGGCACCACCAGCTGTTCAACTCGTTCTTCTGGCTCTACAACGTAGGCGTGGTACTCACCGTCGGCATGCAAATTTCACACGGCATATTGACGGTGTTGGGCAAGGAATCCAATGAGATGATTTCGGGCATCGCCGGGCTGGGCCACATCTTTATCACGGTGGGGCTGACGGTCTTTCTCGTGAATTTGGGCCGGGCCATCAAGGAGCCAGATGCAGGCAGCGCCAATGCTTCGGTGAACGCCTAACTATGAGCGAGAGCACAGCGCACAAGAAATCGTTACGGCGCCTACTCGCCGCGATTGGATAAGCTTGGCGGTTCTTTCCGTCGGGCTGGGTGTCATTGTTCTAGATGGCACTATCGTCGGCGTGGCATTGCCCTCGATCATCACTGACCTGCAGCTTAACCTGACGCAGGCGCAGTGGGTCAATAGACTCTATGCGGTGCTATTAGCTGCGCTGCTGCTGTCAACGGGCAAGATCGCTGATACCTGGGGACGCAAGCGCGCCTTCCTCATCGGCTTGACAATATTTGTGGCAGGCAGCGTATTGGCGGGRTTTTYTWCCTCCSCCSCCMCSCTGATCTCCGCGKGCGCMGTACAGGAAATCGGTGCTGCGTTCATCATGTCGTCCGTGCTTTCGACCGTTAATGCCGTGTTTCGCGGCAAGTACCGCGCCGCAGCCTTTGGTGGGCGGAGCGCGGTGATTTCCGGCGAAGCAGCGGTCGGACCGCTTGCCGGTGGCGCTCGCGATTTCGGCTGTGGGGTTCGCGCTGTTTATTCGGTGGGAAAAGCACCGCGAGCGGGGTCAACGCTCGGCGCTGTTGAACCTTGGATTGTTTTCTTATTCCACGTTCTCGTGGGGCAATATCACCGCAGGCGCGGTAGCAATCGGTGAGCTCGCCATCATTTTCGTGCTGCCGCTGTACCTGATTAATGCATTGGATCTAAGCACGATGTCGGCGGACCTTTTGCTGGCCGCCATGGCAATCGGTGCATTCTTCTCCGGTGCGGCAGCCCGCCACGTCGCGGCCCGGTTCGGGGCGCCTGGCACCGTGCTCATCGGGCTCGGCTTGGAAGTCGTCGGTGTCCTAATCCTCGTCCTGCTTATGGGGCCGGACACGAATGGTTGGATCATCGCCGCCCCGCTGACCCTATACGGTTTAGGGCTTGGGTTCGCCTCCGCGCAGCTGACCGGCACGGTGCTGCGGGATATTCCCGTCGATGACTCCGGGCAAGCCTCCGCATCACAGAGCACCGTGCGCCAGATTGGTTCCTCACTGGGCACCGCCGTATCCGGTTCGGTCTTATCGGCCGCCCTAGCGCTCACACTGCCGAAGGCGCTTGACGATGCCGCAATCACCGGGCCCGGCGCCGACAGCATTGCCGAAGCTATCCGTCAATCCGCAGGTGTCAGATGCGAGTTTTTGGTACCGGTGTTCTGGGGACTCGGTACTGCCGTGTTCTGGGTAGTTGGTACCGGGGCGGCCCGACTGAGTCGGCCCGGCTTTTGCTCTATTTGTCCGGTCCTATTGGGGATGTAGCTTTGCGCATGTCAAAGTCTCCTATGCGGATTCGGTAGCCGTTGTTGAGACGGCTTACGAGTGAGGGCCTGACCCCCGGAAAATGGACACGTCGGGGGTTAGGCCCCACCCCAATGTATGTGCGATCTGCGTATAGCTAGCACCGTCAAGGCATATCGTAAGAATTTGTTTGAAGTTAGCCACAACAATGAGCTTCTTTCCAAGTAGAAGTTGATGTGACACCAACGAATCGTGGTGTCGCCAACATCAACTATGAAAGAAAACCCTTGCAGTACCAGGTACGCGCAACCCTGGCACCAACTACGCGGACTCACGGTACCAACTACCCCAAATCGACACGCAGGCTCGAGCATCGCGCAATTGCGCGAGCAAGGTGGAAATGGCCCATTCGGTGAACAGACTGGGGCAGTGGTGCAGGCCTTAAGCGAAGGCATGACCAACCCCGCGCAGTGGTCGCTCGTGGCCGCTACCGCATTCCTTGCGCTGGGCTTTGTTGGTGCACTTCGAGTGCGCCGTGCTGTAGCACAAAACAGCAACAAAACAGAGGATAATGAGGTTACCCTCGTTTAGTGGACACCCGATTAGTGCGGATCTTGTGTCCGTAGGAGAGGATGTTCATTGTGAGTCAACAACGCCAGAAATACACACCTGAGTATCGACGCGAAGCCGCGAACCTGGGTGCGACACCAATTTCTTTCGCTACATGAGCAATTGGGCGCTGCGATTCGATTACCAGGTTCGCGGCTTCGCGTCGATACTCAGGTGTGTATTTCTGGCGTTGTTGACTCACAATGAACATCCTCTCTTACGGACACAAGATCCGCACTAATCGGGTGTCCACTAAACGAGGGTAACCTCAAAAGTCTTAATCGCTTTCGGCAAAGATTCTGAATGCGTATATCTCGAACCTCACGCAACGCACGATCATCACTTCGGCAGCTGGTTGAACCACAGAGCAAGGTTTGATGGAGTTGTTTCCTGCTAATGCTCAAGAATATCTAGGATAGGTATAGTCAGCCTGATTGTCGCGTACACGGTCGGTCTGGGACAATAAAATAACCCCAACCAAGGTCCAAGTTGGTTGAGGTTATCGGACCTAAAGACCCAAGTGAAGCAAGGCGTTAACTAGCTTCACCGTTACGGTCACAAGTGCTATGACCTTGATTGCCACATCGAGCCGCTTAAGCTTCGTGACGTCAAGGTCTTTTCTTTTGCGACCGGACGTATCCAATGAGTGTCTACCCATCGGTCACCTCCCTGACGTCGTAGGCCGTTCCCTACAAATAGCAACCGGCATAGCAATACCTATAGCAACCGGTATTGCGGGGTGCGTCAGGCCTTACTGGTTGAGGTACTTATACAGTGTGGTGCGCCCAATGTCGAGGCGGCGGGCAACCTCTGCTTTCGGAATCCCCTCCCTCACCCACGTGCGCGCCAGCGCTACTTGTTCCTCGTCGAGGACTTTCGCACACCCCTTATAGACACCGCGGGCTTTCGCCTTGGCAATACCTTCGGCCTGACGCTCACGAATAATCGAACGCTCAAACTCCGCCACACTGCCGGATATGCACCCGGCTTCTATAGCAACAGCATACGCAGCGGTGGGATGCATTCCACACGTTTTGGCGGCTTGGTGTACCGAAAGTCCGCCTTGAACTAGTTCTACAAGCTGTAAAGCCTGGCTACCGCGGCGATCAACTCGTTTGGCTTTATATATGACTGGCACTCCGTGAGCATGGCAAAAATTCAAAGCATGCACGTAATGACAGCCAAGTGTTGGCGGACATGAAAAGTTGACCAGTGGCGGACACGGGATTTAGGGGTTTGGGGAGTTTTTATCCGGGGGTAGAAAACAAAGGGGGTCTTCATCCAGTGTTCGATAGAAGTGTCTAGCCGGACATATCTATCGAAAGGATGAAGACCCTTTATGCAGTCTTCCAGAAGTAGCCAGAAAATTCTGGCTCGCTACGCCATTTTAAAAAATGCGCGTGCTGTCGCCGACGAGCTCAACGTCTCGCACAACACGGTTCTACGCGTGGTGCGCGCTCACGCTGACGCACCGCCAGCGCGTGGGCCACGTCCGTCGATTACGGATGCGCACCGTGGATTCATCAAGGAACTGATCACCAACTCGGGCGGAAAGATCCGCGCCGACGTGGTCCACGAGGCTTTGCTGGACCGTGGTTTTGAAGGAAGCCAGCGCACCACGCGTCGCATCGTCGCGACACTCAAACAGGAATACCGCCTCTCGTCATCGCGGCGCGCACACCAGCCTTGGGTAACCGCACCAGGCAAATGGCTCCAGTACGACTTCGGCGACGGCCCAGTAGTCGATGGCAAGAAGACCGTGCTGTTTGTTGCCTGGGTTGCCTACTCGCGATTCCGCGTCGTCTTTGCCCTGCGTAACCGAAAGATGACTACCGTACTCGCTGCCTTAGACCGGTGCTTTCGGGCTATCGGCGGAGTACCCGACTTTGTGCTCACGGATAATGAGAAAACCGTAGTTGTAGGCCGTCACGCAAGCCTGCCGGAGTTCAATCCGACAATGGAATCGTTCATGTCGCACTACCGCGTTAGTATCCAATTCTGTGCACCGGCAGACCCTGCCACGAAAGGCGGAGTCGAATACGCCGTACGCCTAGCCAAAGACGACATCCTTCCCCGCGATACGAATCTTGTGGACGCCTACGAGACCTTCGGCCAGCTCGAAGCAGCATGCCAGGCATTTATGGACAAGATCAACGCCCGACCACACCGTACAACCGGGCTTGTTCCTGCAGAAGTACTGCGTGAAGTCGAAGCTAAACACCTCGGCCCACTGCCTGTGGACACGCATCCTAGTGTCTTCGGTGAACTGCGGAAAGTGCCGGCGAATACGCCCATGATCACCTACCAGCACGCGGTGTACTCAGTGCCTGAAGAACTCATGGGCCGGCAAGTCTACATCACAGAACAATCCAGCCCAGACGTCAATGAGGTCGTAATCTACTTCCACGACATCGACGGGGTGGAAGAAGTCGCACGCCATGTCAAAGGAGTCCGCGGCGACAGCCGGATTGACCCGAACCATTTCTCCTTCCAGCGGCCTGAGCCTGGCCACTACAAGGTCAATCCTCGCTCGAAACTAGAAAAAGACTTCCTTGCCATCGGACCCGGTGCCGAAGCGTGGCTGCGCTTCGGGGTTGCCCACCACGCACCGCAAATCAAACACACCATGAGTTTGTTCGTCACGCTGGCCGCTACGCGCGGGAAGTGGTTCGCTGATGACATCGCTCGCGCCGCGATCGACGCGGGCCTTATCACCAGCACCGATATCGAAGTCATGGCAGATAACTACCCAGTCAACGCCCTAGCTGCCAAAATCGGCACGGCCTTTAATATCGAGGGCCCAGAACCTGAAACCATCGAACATGCCTCGAACTCCTGGGACGGGTTCTACACACCCACACCACCTGAGACCTCACACCACGAGGCCGACGAGCACGAGGAGGCATGGTTCTAAATGAGCGCACCCAACTACCAGCTTCCCGCAGGGCTTGCCGCACAACTAACCAGGCTTCGAGTACCCGGGCTTAAAAGTGCCGCCATTGACTACCTTCAATCATGTGACAATGACGCTCACCGCCGGCGCCTGGAAGAATTTCTAGGCACCATTGTCGAAGCAGAAGCACTCAGCAGGGCCAAGTCAGCGCTAGTCACCAGGCGTAAAAATGCTGGACTTCCTACCGGGGTAAGTTTCGCCGCGTGGGACCCAGCCAGGTCTACCATCCCAGTAGAACGCCAAGAACACCTCAAAGCCCTAGACTGGGTGGACCGCCACGACAACCTCGTTTTGTGCGGGCCACAAGGCACTGGCAAATCCATGCTCACCGAAGCACTTGCAGTCGAGCTGATTAAACGCGGCAAGAAGGTCAAGTGGCTCACAATGAAGAACCTCGGCCAGCTCATTAACCGGCACGCTGCGGACTTGGACCCGCATAAAGGCTTTTCGAAACTCGCCAAACTGGACTTAGTCATCCTTGACGACGTGGGATACTTCGACGTTACCGTCGCTGAAGCCAACGGATTCCTCGCGCTTATTGAAGCGACCTACCAGCACACCTCGCTGGCGATTACCTCGAACTCGCATCCGTCACGGTTCGCCGACCTCATGCCGCAGGTACGCCCCACACAGATCAACGCCGCCATCGACCGGCTAATGCACCACGCCATCGTCATCCAAACCGAAGGAGAATCCCAGCGCTACATCGACGCCACAACAAAGCGCTAACCCATAGGGCATAGTTCGCATACACACCCCGTCCGGCTAAGACAACCCTTCGAACACGCCCCACCCCCGTCGTGTCCGCCACTGGTCAGTTTCTCATGGCCATAGGCGGACTTTTTCATGTCCGCCTCCGGTCAGTTTTTCATGTCCGCTAACACCAAGCTCACCAGCAGCCGAGCGAACGCTACGTCCACTGCCAACCATGGCCACCAAGCTACGACGATCCGACTCAGACAACGAATGAAACGGGCCAACAACTCCAGGCACAACAACACCCTCCTAAGGGAAAGTGTTGCAACGACCCTCTGAACTCAAGAGGCGGGTTAAACGGCAAAAGGCCCGAGTCTCGCAGTGTCCATCATCTGGGGTCGGGCCCGAACTGCTAACACCAGTAATGGGTGCCAGGATCGGGATGATGACAATCGTTACCAAGAGTGTCAATTTATGTTACTTTAAGTAAGTCGTCGCGTACGGAAAGGAAAGTTATAAACAAAACATTAAAAACTGCCGCTTCTCTTTTGTCTTCTCGGCTGCTACTTCCTGCCTCGTCCGGAATGGCTCAAGCGGAAACAGTATAGGGGGACAAGAAGGGCTCAAAACCGTCTTTGGTGGAAACTGCCAAAACAGGGACGAAAACGGGATCCATGTGACGCGCAAAGGTAAAACTCACAACGATTGCTCCTTCGGTCATGCGCACGATGGAGGATTTCAAATTTTGAAGTTAAGGGCAATGCCGAATGTGCACGTCTATTTGTAATGGGAGAATATAAAGGAGAACAGTGTCACGCAATTCATCCTTAGGGGTTCTGTTAAAGATTGCGATTTGTGTATCACTGTTGCTCTGTCTCGGTTATGTTATCGGCGGGKTGRATGCGATATATKTTKYTWAGACCTTGGCCGRGACGGRTTCTACCTCATCGTCAGACATCTTCCGCMGGCTAGAAAAMGGCTTATTTTWTTTTWAGGTTGCCGGRGTTTTTKCGGTTATTTTTYTTKCGGGAACTTACGCAGTCTGGCGCAGGGCCCATAACTTCCGTAAGCGAGAGTAATCCGGTTAGTTGTTTTTGGCTCGGTTGTTTATTGGGGGCCCGATTTTTGAGGTCTTAATTTTCCAAACCTCAAGCTCCTCTCCCTGTAGGTTGCGTCCGAAAGCGTGGTGTCTCCACTTTCTGGGGTCAGGCCCTACCACGGGTTACAGATACACCACACTAGTGGACGCAACCTCGGCTGATTTAGGGAGGAGAAACGAAGAGTGACCCAACTTCGTGACCATTTGCCAGGCAGTTTGAGCGCTTTTCATAGGTGCCAGGAAGCGTTCTGGCAGGAAAGAAATTATCAGGGTTTAGGTATGGAGAGGGCAATAGGCTATCTATAGCAAAATGGCAGGTAGGTGCGGGTTTCTGGGGTGAATTAAATGCGCGCAGTTGGCAATGATGCGCGCTGCGGTGGGCTCTCCGGAGTGTGTTGCCGCCGCGAAATTGGGTGCGATCGTGTGCGGTTGCGGGAAAGTGGGATTGCAGGATTGACCAGGCCAATAACGGCATTTATAAGGTACAGGGCATGTAAAGTGTTGATACAGCAACCTACCAGACTCGCGTTGTAGAAAAAGAGAGTCGTTAAAAACATGGGCCGTAGTGAAGACCGCTGCGTCCCATCACATCGTGAAGGAGAGTGCTAGGTGAGTACATCATCGCGCATCGTTGGGCTGGATTTGGCTCGTTCACTTGCCATTATTGGCATGATTATTTTGCACATGGCCTCGTTGGTATGGAGCACCAAGGTCATATTGTCGGGCCTTCCGGCCGCCCTATTTGCCATTGTCGCCGGCGTGACGATGATGCTCATCGGCAAGAACTATTCCGTACAGACGCTGCTGCGCCTGATTGCCCGTGGCGCCATCATTACGCTTATCGGACTGGCGCTGCTGCCGGTTGGCGGGCAGATTCAGGTCGTGCTCGTTGCCATGGGTATCACCATGATGGTGGTCTCCTGGGTGCCACCGCTGAACGTGTGGTGGAAGCTGGCCCTCTTCTTCGTCGCCGCCATCGCCTCAACCGTGCACTACGCGCCGTTTACCCTGCCGCAGGTCTATCCGCTGCTGGCATGGATCGCGTATTTCATCGCCGGCATGCTGCTCTTTGAGGTCTACATCCGCCCAGGTAGCTTCCGGACGGTGCTGCAGTGGATTGTTACCGCGGTCAGCGCGGTGATTGCCGCGGTTGGCACCTACTTCCGCTTCGAGCCGGATATTCCCAGCTGGCTGCGCTTTACCGGCCACACCGGTGTCGCGGGCGAAATCCTGCTCTCCGTTGCAGTGGCAGCCGTGGTGCTGCACCTGTGTCTGCTCATCGGCAGCGCAGTACCCAAGCTCGTCTACCCCTTGGCCGCAATGGGCACGATGTCCCTGACCGTCTATGTCTTGCACGTGCTTTCCGCTTATTACTGGCAAAGCCACATCTCACTGCACAACACCGCGTGGGCGTGGGCATTTATTGGCCTATTCCTCGTGCTTGCCACCATCTGGCGGAAATTCCTGGGCCAAGGCCCGCTTGAAAAGGCCGTCTCCATCGCCGTTAAACTCGCCGTTCCTGCTGGAAAGAAGGACTAACATGTCGCGTAAATTTGCTACCGCCTTGACCACCGCTGGCATCATCGGGATGCTGGCGGCCCCCGCCAGCGCCCTTGAGCACGGCGAACCCGCCCCCGATAACGCCGAGTCCCAGACCGTCGCTGCGCTCAAGATGGGCCGCATAGGCAACTTCGGCGACTGCACCGGCACGCTGGTGGATAAGCAGTGGGTGCTTMCCGCCCGCCACTGCCTGCAGTCTGTCAATAACGAAGGCACCCAGGCCCGCCTGGGAGGCAAGGTCTATGACGCGGATTCGTGGGCGCTATCCCCGCTTTCCGATGCCGGACTCCTCCACCTCACCGAGCCCGTCACCGATATCAAACCAGCCAAGATCTCCACCGATATTCCAGAGACCGGCGACCTTGGCACCCTGTATGGCTGGAGCAGCAGCTCCTCCATGGCGCGCAAGGGCCAGCTGCCGATGGCAGAGATGAAGGTCTCCGAAATCCTGGGCGGCGGGCCAAGCGATGACTCCGCACAGAAGCCAGGCGCCGACAAGGAAGCCCCAGAAGGCTACGAGTCCGTGCCCGCTGAGGAAGCCATGCCGGGCGTCAAGATGCCAGGATCTGGTTCGGGATCGGATAAGCCCAAGGTGGTCTCGCCAGGTGCCACCAAGCCGGGCGCCGAGCAGCCGCAGATTGTCAAGCCTGACGGCAATGGTGGGGAAGTAATGCAGCCTAGCCAAGGCGGCATGGCCCCGATGATCAGCAGCCCAATCCTCGATGTCCACTCCACCGGTAATGCCGGCATGCAGGGTGGCGATTCTGGCGGACCGTTCTTCGTGGGCGGAAAGCTTGCGGGCCTTGCTACCGCGGGTACCTCCAATGCGGACCCGGATCTGCCCTCCCCAAGCGCGGCTATCACCACGCTCGCAGGCGCCAAGGACTGGGTAGACGGCGTAATCAGCGGCAAGGATAAGGACGCCATCTTGACCGCGGAGACCACGCCTACTCCGCAGGCAACGCCACAGACCAGCGGCGACCGCCCGTGGATCTACTTCACGGTAGCGGCCATTGGCCTTATCGGTGCCGCGGCGGTCGCGCGCACCTTCGCTAGCGGTGCTGGCAACGGTGTCGCCCGCACGTCGCGCCGCTAAAAAATCTCGATGCGCCCGCCCAAGGATTCGGTCTGGCGCAGCTGCGCCACCCACTTCGGGCCGCCGGGGTGCAGGCGCAGCACCGGGCGGGAGGAAATCTTGACCGGGGAGACCGATTCCTTGCGCGCGCCCGACCTAGCTTCGATGCGGGTGCGGGCGCGGTAGCCGGCATCGGCAAGCTCAGCGATGGAAGGCTTGGGGGCGGCGAGCTTCTCCCGGGCATCGTGAAGCAGCTCCAGCGCCTCATCCAAGGCCTCCACCAAGGCCGGGGCATTGGTCTCGCACATCTGCCGCACGAGATCCGGGCGGGTGCTTGCCACCCGGGTCGCATCCTTGAAGGAACCGGCGGCCAAGGACTGCGCMAAAATGCCGCCATTATCGCCCACCGTGGCCAGGGTCTCCGCAAAGATATGCGGCAGGTGGGAAATGCGGGCGACCGCCGCATCGTGGTTGGCCACGCGGATGGGCACGGCCTCTGCATGCACCATCTGGGTCATGCGCACGACGTCCGTAAAAGTCTCAATCCATTTCTTAGGAACCTTTTCCCCGCGCGCCTCATACTCGGCGGCGTAATCGTAGGTAATGCCCCACGCGGCGCGGCGGAAAAGCCCCGCCTGGGAGTGATCCCMCCCCGATTTCGAGGTACCCGCCATGGGGTGCCCGCCCACGTAGCGATCCTCCATGCCGCGGTCACAGACCTGCTGACGCACGGGGGTCTTCACAGAGACCACGTCCGTAATGCCGCAGCTAGGGGCGTGTTCCTGAATGGCATCCAAGACGCTGCCCACCGCGGTCATGGGAACGGCGATCACAATGAGCGCCTCTTCAACCTCGGCGCGGTTAAGCACCGCCGGCAAATCATCATTGACGTCAAAACCCTGTTTGACTGCGGTGCGGGCGGCGGACGTCGAGTGGTTGTATCCAAATACGTCGTGGTTATAGCCCGCGAGATCGCGTAGCAAGGAACCACCGATGAGGCCGAGGCCGATAATGCAGATGGGGCGTTGAACATCTTGAGAACTCACGGTGACAATTGTGGCACAACACGACTAATCTCACGAGGTATGAGCAACGAAAATTACTCTTTCGCGGTTACCGTCGCCCGCAACGAGGGACAATGGGTCGTGCGCAGCTTCGATGATGACTTTGAGGACCCGCAAACCTCCATCACCGCGGTGCGCGCCCTGCGCGCTGAAGGCGCAGCTTTCGCCCTTCTCTGCGTCGAGGACGCCTACTTCATTGCCGTGCGGCCCGTGCCCGGCGGGGTGAAATTGCTAATTTCGGATGCCACCTACGGCGTTGACGATGACTTTGCCGCGGACTTCATGGAGCTCAATGACTATGAGATTCCAGACGTGGACCCGGAAGAGGCCGAGCCCTACGGCGAGGGCGACTTCGATATCTTCGCTGACCTGGGCCTATCCGAGGATCAGGTGGGCTACATCATCGATGATGAGGACGATTGGCCCTCCGATATGCTCCTGCGCATTGCCGGCGACCTGGGCTTTGGGGATGAGCTAGAAGACGTCATTGATAACGCCTAGGCCCCTGCAGCGCGCGCAGGAACGCATGCAGCGCGCCCTCGCGGTGGCGCGCCAGACCCCCGCCGGCGACGTGCCGGTTGGGGCGGTGCTTTATGATGCCACCGGCCGCGAGCTCGCTACCGGCGTCAACCGTCGCGAGCAATTGCGCGATCCCACCGCCCACGCCGAGGTCGAGGCCATCCGCCAGGCGGTGCGCGTCCACGGCGATGGCTGGCGCCTGACCGGCTGCGAGCTCGTGGTCACCTTGGAGCCCTGCGCCATGTGCGCCGGCGCCCTGCAAGCCGCGCGGATAAGTTCGCTGGTATTTGGCGCGTTTGAGCCAAAGACGGGTGCGTGCGGCTCGCTTATCGATGTCCTGCGTGCCCCCACCGCCCCCTTTACCCCACAGGTCCGCGGCGGCGTGCTTGAAGAGGACTGTGTGGCGTTGCTAGAAAAATTCTTCACCACACTGCGCGAAAAGTGGGTATAGTAGCTGTCACACTGTAAGCGACTCATTTAAGGAGAGAGAAAATGGGCGATTTGGAAAACAAGAAGGACGACCTCGCAGGCAAGGCAAAGGAAGCTGTTGGTGAGGCAACCGGTAACGAAGACGTAGCCAACGAGGGCAAGGCCGACCAGGTCGCTTCCGAGGCTAAGGACAAGCTGTCCGACGCTGCTGACAGCATCAAGGACAAGGCCAACGACATCATCGGTGGCCTGAAGAAGGACTAATTTTAGAGTCCCTTCATAGCGAAATCGCTGCGCTGGCTTAGTGCCGGCGCAGCGATTTTGTTGCATCGGGGGTCCTCCCGTAGTCTGGAAAGCGGTGGCGTGTCCGAGCGGCCGAAGGTGATCGCCTCGAAAGCGATTGTTGGGTAACCCCCAACCGCGGGTTCAAATCCCGCCGCCACCGCGCAAGGCCCCGAACTGTTAATGCAGGTCGGGGCCTATTTTTGTTTTCTCTGGCAAGGAGTGTTGGGGTGACTTAAGCGTCCTGCTTTGTGCGTTCAGCCCGGGCGCGGCGGCGCTGCACGGTGGGGAGGAACCACGTCGCAACGGCGGCGATGACGGCTATGGTGCCCGCGCTCCACGCGAGGTATTTCACGGGGGTGAACCACCACGCCAGGGCCGCGATTACTGCGATGACTGCCCATACTGCGGGGACGAGGAGACTGGGCCGTTCGGCCCACGGTTCCCGGGGGAACCGGCTGCGCGCCTCCGCACGGATGCGGCGCGGGGTCTTTTGAGATAGGGCGAAGGAACAGGCGACCACAAAGGTCAGGCCAATGCCGGCGATGAGCAGGCTGCCGCTTACGCCGCCGAACATGAATACGCCGACGGAAAGCGCTAAGGATAAGCGTTCACCGATCGTGAGTGGGAAGTTCTGTGTGGGATCGACATCTGGATAGATGCTGTTGAAGATGTCTTTGCGGGGATCGTTGTGCATTTTTGTTTCTTATAGGGGGTGGTTTATTGACAATCAAAAGAAGTTAGGTCAGGATACACTTACTTCACTAAGGCAAGCTTAGCCTATATCATTTTTAGGCACGAAAACAAGGTTCTCAATATGATTGGAAAACTGTGGAAGTCGGCGTTCGGCATCATCGTCGCGGCTTTCCTCGTCGCAGCATTCGCCCCACTTTTGTCTTCTGCCCCGGTTGCCCACGCAGATGAATCCTGCACATGGAAATGGGGCATCAAGCAGTCATTCCGCAGCTACGTCAAAGGCAATATCGCCCACGGTGGTTGGGGGGCCAACGGCATTGGCTTCACGGGCGATGAACGGGGCGAAGGCGCGTTTGTCTTTACTGCAGGAAAGCCCGATGCATCCGGTGGAAACATCACGATTCCGTTCAATGGAACGCTGAATTTTACTGGCCACGATGGGATCTTGGATATGACTATGTCTGACTTCAAGGTCAAGGCCTCTGGTAAGCAGGCGCAGATTTCCGTGGACTACGTCTCCTATGAGATGAACCGCCAAGACCTCAGCCGCGGTAAAAAGATCCAAGGCAATGATGAGGTAATCGCCACCATTAATCTGGCCAACCCCGTCAACGATGGTGCCGGGAAGGTTGATTTGTCTGGATCTACCACTCTGACTTCCGGCGGGGCCAAGCTTTTCACCGGCTTCTACCAGCCAGGTGAAGCCTTAGATCCGTCCTCCGGCAGCATTGCTCTCGACGGATCATGCTCTGGATCCGGATCTGGCTCCGGTTCCGGTTCGGGTGAGAAGCGTCCATTGACGTCCATTACAGGTTCCTTCACGGGCTTTAACAAGGAAGCCATGGACATCCTGTCTGAAACCAATGACACGATGAACGGGATTACTACGTTCATGGGCAATACCCAGGCGTTTCTGGATGAGTTGGAGTCTTTCAACAACCGGGGTGGATCAAACTCGAATTCGGATGGTTCTGCTTCGGGTACGTCGAACTCCGCTGGAGGAAACTCGGCTTCTACTAACTCTGCAGCGGGAAATTCATCACCGAGCAACTCTGGTTCGGGCGGAGGCGGCGGCGCCTCAGGAGCTGGCAAAGCAGCGGGAACTGGTCCTGCGCACTCCGAATCTGCGAACTCCGGCGCCCCGGGCTCAGGTAATTCGGGCGCGGGAGCACCTGGCGGGGGCGATGCCGTCTGTGAGGCTACTGGGGTTACGCAAGCCACCGCTCAGTGGGGCTTAAAGAAATCCTTCCAATCCTATATCACCGGATCCATTGCCCAAGGCCGGTGGGATCTCTCTGGTGTTGGCTATGACAATGGCCGTTTCCAATTCACTGGTAACTCTGGTGCCGTAAAAGATGGCGCGGGCTCCGTGCAGTATGGCGGGAGCATGCAGTTCACCGGGCACCACGGCAAGTTGGACCTCAACATCTCCAACCTGGAAATCACCTTCAACGGCAATTCCGGCGAGCTTATCGCTGACGTGCGATCTTCCAATATGGAAGGAAAGAAGAAAGACTTTGGGCACGCTGTTATTGGCACCTTGAGCTTTACTTCTCTCGACGTCGGCACGGACGCCGTGTCCGGTGAAGCTGAGGTATCGCTTTCTGAAACCGGCTCCCAAGCCCTCGCTGAGTTCTATGAACCGGGCACCCAGCTGGATCCATTGAGCTTCCACGCCACCTTGGGCGGAAGCGCTGATTGCGGCGCCGTATCCGGTGGCGGCGGAGCAAGCTCCGGTTCTGGATCTGGTGGCGCCGGCGCGGGCGGAAACGGAAAGGGCGGCTCTGCTTCCAAGGGCGGAGCTCATGCCGCAGCCGGGGACCCAGCGCATGCTGGTGATTCCTCGCAGGGATACGAGGACGGCTCGAACAAGTTCAAGGTCAAGTCCGCGACTTCTCCCAGCGGAAACATGGATAACCCGACTACCTATCTCCTGCTATTCATCGTCGGATTGATCATTGCCGGCGGTTCCACCAGCCGCCTTGTCATGAACAACTCTTAGAAGGATCGCCGTGAAACTCGTTCTTCGTTTCCTCGTACCACTCCTGTGCATCTTCAGCCTTACCGCGTGCGGTGTGCAGGGAAGCTATACCGATCAGCTACCGGATCCTGCAGATGTCTCCGATCCCAGGTCCTTTGAAGGTGTCAGTGACGTCAAAGATTTTGACGATATCGAGCCGGTTACTGAAAAAGCAGAGCCGGCGCTTCCGGTGGAACTTACCGATGCCGATGGTAATGACGTCACCGTCACCGATACTTCCCGCATCCTCGCGTTGGATATCTATGGCACCTATACCAAGACCCTGAGCGGCTTGGGGCTTGCGGATAATATCGTCGGCCGCACGATTTCTTCTACCGAGCCCAACTTGGCGGATCTCCCAGTAGTGACCGAAGGCGGCCACAACATCAACGTGGAGGCGGTGCTGGAGCTCCAGCCGACGCTCGTCATTGTGGATCATTCCATTGGCCCGCGCGATGCCATCGATCAAATCCGCGCGGCGGGCGTCACCACCGTGGTGATGGAACCTGAGCGCACCATTGATTCCGTGGGCGAGGACATCACCGCGCTTGGCGATGCCCTCGGCTTGCCCGACGAAGCACGCGAGCTGGCGGATCGTTCCACCAAAGAAATCGACGAGGCAAAGGAAGCCATCAAGGAACTCGTTCCCGATGATCCGATGCGGATGGCGTTCCTCTATGCGCGCGGAAACGGCGGCGTCTTCTTCATCATGGGTGACGGCACCGGTGCACAAGACCTGATTGAAGGCATCGGCGGCGTGGATCTGGCGGCAGAAAACAACCTTTCTCATGCAGAACCCGCTAACGCGGAGGCATTGGCGCGCATCAACCCGGAGGTGATCATCATGATGACCAATGGCCTGGAATCCACCGGCGGAATTGATGGCTTGCTGGAGAGGCCTGGTGTTGCTCAGACCACCGCCGGCCAGAAGAAGCGCATCGTGACCATTCCGGACGGTCAATCGCTGGCATTCGGTCCCATGACCGGTCAGACGCTGGTGAAGCTAGCAAAGGCTGTGTATGACCCAGACAATGAGTAAGGAGACGGATACCTTCGCGCGCCGCCGCACTCAGCGCGCCTGGGTATTCGTACTGCTGGGGATCCTCACCGTTCTCGCGGCGCTCATTTCCGTCGTGCTGGGGCAATACTACGTACCCCTGTCTGATCTCTTCCCCATTTTGGCAGCCGGGCACGCGCAGGATTCCTTGACCGCAAGCGTGGTGTGGGACATCCGCCTGCCACGCTTGGTCTTAGGGCTCGTGGTGGGCGCGGCCTTGGGGGTGGCCGGCACGCTGATGCAGGCGGTATTTGCCAACCCCCTTGCAGAACCTTCCATCATCGGCGTTACCTCTGGTGCGGGCGTTGGTGCGGCCGTGGTCATTGTCTTCAATATCGAGTTCTTCGGTACCTTTACTGTTCCCGCGGCAGCCTTCCTGACCGCGTTACTGGTTACCTTCATTATTTATCAGCTGGCGCGGTACAACGGGCGCGTGGCCGTAGTGCACCTGATTCTCACCGGCATCGCCATCAATGCGGTATGCAACGCCATCATCTCCTTCATGGTGTACCTGGCGCCGACCGCCAACCGCGAAGCGATCGTCTTCTGGCAGATGGGCTCCCTCAACGGCTCGCAGTGGAAACACGTGTGGGCGGTACTTCCCATCGTGGTGGTAGGCCTCGCAGTGGCCCTGCGCTTAGGCAAGCAGCTAGACGTCCTCGCGCTCGGCGAGCGCGCCGCCGCGCATACCGGCGTGAACGTGCCGCGTCTGCGCATCGTGGCGATCGTGGCATCGGCAGTGCTGACTGCAGCGGCCGTCTCCTTCGCCGGCCTCATTGGCTTTGTGGGGCTCATCGTTCCCCACCTGCTGCGCAGCATCGTCGGGCCAGAAAACCGCATCCTACTGCCCGCCTCCGCCCTGGGCGGCGCTGTGCTTATTGGTTTCGCCGACGTGGCAGCGCGCACGATGATTCCTTTTGCGGATCTTCCCATCGGAATTTTTACCGCTCTGGTGGGCGGTCCAACGTTTTTCATCTTGCTGCGCCGCATGATGCGCAAAGGAGTGCACTGATGATAAACGTCAAAGACTTAACCGTCCGGGTGGGGGAACATACCCTTGTGGATCAAGTGTCCTTTGCTGCCCAAGCGGGCGAAGTTACCGGGCTTATCGGTCCGAACGGTGCCGGTAAATCCACGGTACTTGCCGCCGTGGCCGGAGACATTGATTATTCCGGTGAGATCACCGTGGGTGGGCTTTCGCCCAAGGCACCAGCGCGAGAGCTCGCCCGCACGCGTGCGGTGATGCTCCAGGATGTCTCGGTGTCGTTTGAATTCCTCGTCCGCGATGTCGTTGCGATGGGGCGCCGCCCGTGGGAAGGAACTGCCTATGCAGACCTTGACGATGACTTTATTCACGCCGCCCTCGATGCCGCCGGCGTTGCGCACCTAGCTGGCCGAGACATCAGCACGTTGTCTGGCGGTGAGCGCGCCCGCGCGGCCTTCGCACGCGTGCTTGCCCAAAATACCCCGGTTATCTTGCTCGATGAGCCAACGGCCGCGCTCGATATTCGGCACCAAGAACAACTGCTGGGTTCAGTCAAAGCCCTCGCCCGCGAGGCCGGTGTTGCCGTCCTCGTGGTGCTCCATGACCTCAACGCTGCAGCTGCATATTGCGATCGCGTCGTATGCCTGTCGTGCGGGGGATTAGCAGCCCAAGGGCGCGTAGATGAGGTCTTTACCAGTCCCACATTGTCTCAAGTGTATGGCTGGCCAATATCCGTCGATGGACTGCGGGTACATCCACAGCGTGCCACGCCCACCATCAACCCACTCTTTTCACATAAATTGGAGGATTTCCATGTTTAAAAAAGCACTGGTCACCGCTCTCGCGGCGACCGCCCTTACCGTGCCACACGCTTCTGCGGAAGAAACCTGCACCATCGAATCCGGTTCCTTGAATTGGGGCATTAAGCACTCGTGGCGTTCCTACCTCAAATCCGGTTTCGCTGCTGGTGATTGGTCCACTAGTGGTCCAGTGACGCAAACCGGTGATCCTAAGGGGAAGGATTTCTCTTTCGGCTTCGACGTCGATCCTGCAACCTCTACGGTAACGGTAGATGAGGACGGCAATGTGGTGTCGTCCAACATCGAGAGCAAAGACTCTTCGATCACGTTCACCGGTCACCACGGCGCTCTACATTCCACGGTAGTGGCACCTTTCATCAAGACCTCCGGAAATGAAGCCCAGCTCGGTTCCGGCTACGAGGTCTATCACGTAGAGGGTAAGAATATGTTTCAATACACCGAGGACGACCGCATCGACGCCAATAAGCGCACCGGGGACGGGATCTTTGGCCACGGCACGGCGCAATGGACCAAGGAGGGCGATACACTCACCCTTTCCGCCAGCGATGTGCGGTACAAGGAGCAGCAGGGAACAAAAGATGGAAAAATCGAGGGCGTAGACCAACTTTTCATGGGCATGTATAGCTCAGAGAGCAAGCCTGAGCTTGATGATGCCCACTTAACCCTCAGGGTTTCCCCGGGCTGTGGCCAGAAGAAGGAAGAAACTCCGCAGAACGAACCTGCTCCGCAGCCGCCGGTAGCTGCGCCGGAAAAGGAAGAGAAGCCACAGAGTCAGCCACCGAAGGGCAATCCAGCTCCGCAGTCACCAGCGACCTCGCAGATCCCGGCACCGCCGAAGAAGCCGGAGACCCCAAAGAGCCCCGAGACTTCGGAGTCTAAGAAGCCGGGAACCCAGCAACCAGAGGAGGACGCTCCCTCAGGTTCTAGCTTTGCCAAGGTGTGGAACTACATCTTGGGCGTGGTAACCATTGGCAGCATGTTTGCCATCCTTGGGCAGGCGTTTATAAAGTCGGGCGCCCTTGATAGCGTGCGTGCCCTTCTCCACCGATAAAAGCACCGCTGATCCAGGAATAGGGGGTCAGCTAAGCACGCTGTGCCGGCAGCCATCTCAACGCCGCGCGCAAAACCCTTTTAAGGACGGTGCCGCGCCGTGCGTACCGCAGGCGGTGGGGTAGGGAGTTAGTCCTTTTGGTTGATTTCTCCCCACAAGTCTTGTAAATAAGGGTTGCCTAACCTTAAATTTATATTTAGAAGTTAGGTAAGCGTTACTTTGGAGGAAGTCAGTGACTGTGACACTCAAGAAACCATTATCCGTCGCATTGCGCGAGGAGACCGCTCACGCCCATGAGAACGCGGAGGGCTCGGCGTTTATGCAGCGACTTATGTCAGGTCGGCTGAGCGCTGAGGCCGCTGCCGATCTGAGTGGCCAATTGTGGTTTGTCTATGAGTCTTTGGAGCGCGCCGTCCGCGGCGTGGCGCAAACTTCAATCGCCGGTGCGGTGGCCGATCCACGCTTGGAGCGGCGCTTCGCTCTAGAGGCGGATTTGGCGGCGCTCGTCGGCGGCGACTGGCGCGAAAAGATCCGGATCCTGCCGGCCACAGCATCCTACGTTGCCCGCCTAGAAGAAGTATCCGGCAGTGCGGTAGAAGTGGTGGCCCATCACTATGTCCGGTATCTCGGTGACGTCTCCGGCGGCCAGGTGATTGCCGCGCGCCTCGGCACCCTCTATGACATCGAACCGGATGCGCTGAACTTTTATGACTTCAGCGCCATTGGCAAGATTCCGCCGTACCGCAAGGGCTACCGCGAACGCCTTGACAGCCTCATGCTAACCGAGGAACAGCGCGAGTCTTTGCTCTCGGAGGCGCAGCGCGCATTCGCCTTCAACTCGGGGATATTCGCCGAGCTTGATAAACGCCACTGATTTACTTTTTCCAATTTATTAATTAAGGTAAGGCTCGCCTAATTCACTAAGGCGAAGCTTTACCACTGCTCTCAAGAGGAGAAATTCATGAAAACAACATCCGTCATCGCTATTGGCGCGGTTGCGCTCGGCGCCGTCMCCGCCCCAGTAGCCTCTGCCGATGAGGCTCCAGCCACTGTCCCCGCCGTGGAATCCGGCCAATTGAACTGGCCCATCAAGGAATCCTTCATTCACCACGTGGACACCAGCCCTCTCGCCAAAGGCGTAGTCAATACCACCGGAGGTGCGGAGAAGGTAGGAAAGGACTTCACCTTCCCCGTCGATGCGGCCCACACCACGGTGGATGCAGAGGGAAACGGCACTATAGGCACTCAGGGATCCGTGCAGATTCAAGGCTATCCAGGCTTTGGGCCTAATGGTTCCTACGGCGTCGACCTCACGTTCTCAGATATCAAGGTGGAGGTAGAAGGCCACAACGCCACTATCACTGCGGACTATAAGCTTACGGGCGCCTCGGGCCCGCTGAAGAACGAGCCGGTTGAAATGTCCGGTGATGACGCCGCAATCTCTACCTTCACGCTCACTGAGCCCTTGGTACCGGAAACCGGCAAGACTCACGCCACAACTGATGCCCCCACCTCGCTGACCCAGACGGGCTCCGACATCTTTTTGGGCAAGTACCCGGTGGGGCAACCGCTTGACGATGCCAACACGGATCTCACCGTGGCATTCGACGGCGCCTCCGAAAACCCTAAACCATCTGACCAGGTAACCCCAGAAAAGAAGCCTTCGGGCGACGACGCTGCAGACGACGGCTCTTCTTTCCACGGTTCTTCCTCAGGCAACCTAGGCGAGACCATCGCTGCTATTATCGCGCGGGTAAAGAAAATCAGCGCCTTCTTCTCTGACCTCGTTCTTCCCGGCCTGAGCTTGTCGAAGTTCGTTTAAATAGCGCGCGCTCTCTCGCGGCTGCATCGTCTAAGCCGCTCCGCCGTGGCCACCCGATCTAGTCTTTGACTGCATTGGGCGGCCACGGTTCTTTTTGGCCCGCCGCCTTGGCATCGTCTGTGAATAAGGGCCGCACGGTGGCTAAGTAATAGGGAATAAGGGGCACGGCAACTACACTAGGGCGAAGTTAAATCCGTCCGACTACGCGAATGCGAAGGTACATTTCCCGTGGCTAAACTCCTCTACCGGCTCGGACGTTGGTCTTTCCTTAATAAATGGAAAGTCATCGTTACCTGGGTGGTCCTGCTTGCTGCCGCCGGCGGCGCTACCGCCTTGTTGATGAAACCGATGACGAGCGAGTTCGCTATCAAAGGCACCCCATCCATCGATGCCACCTACAAGACGATGGACCTCTTCCCGGAAGGCGGCAATCCCGCCAACTCGCCGTCAGTGAACCTGGTCTTCCAGGCCCCGGAAGGCCAAAAGCTCTCGGATCCCGCCAATGAAAAGGCCATCAACGCGGTCATTTCCCACCTCGAGGACAACCTGGAGATGGGCGATACCATGCGCTTTGGCAATCCGCTTGAGGTCTCGCCGCGGCTACAAGATGAGGTTATCCACCAGTTCACGGAGATGGGGCTGCCGGAATCGTCCGCGCGTGCCGATGCCGATAACCTCGCGATGGTCAATGAGGATGAGACCATTGCCTATACCACCTTCGACTTCGACGCCGAATCGCCCTATAGCGTGGACCAGGACGATAAGGACATCGTGACGGAAGCGATGGACATCGGCAGGCAGCAGGGGCTTACCGTTGAGGCCGGCGGCGCCGGGTTTGGCGATGAGATTCGGGTCAATTCCACCTCCGAGGTTATCGGCCTTGGCGTGGCCTTCCTCGTGCTCATCTTTACCTTCGGCTCCCTGGTCGCTTCTGGAATGCCGCTGATTTCGGCCGTCATCGGGGTCGGCCTGGGCGCTTGCGGCATGCTGATTACCACGCACTGGATAGAGCTCAACAACATGACGCCGGTGCTGGCCATCATGATTGGCCTGGCGGTGGGCATCGACTATGCGCTGTTTATCCTGTCCCGCTACCGAGCCGAGCGCGCCCGCATGTCCGCCCCAGAAGCCGCCGGCATGGCGGCAGGAACGGCGGGCTCGTCCGKGGKCTTTGCCGGCMCCACCGTCTTTHCCGCGCTGTTTGCCCTGCTCMTTGCGCGCATCGAATTCCTCACCGCCATGGGGCTTTCCGCCGCCGCAACCGTGGCCATCGCCGTCCTCGTCTCCCTCACGCTCATCCCCGCGATGCTGGGGCTTCTGGGGGACAAGGCATTTGCCGGCCGCATCCCCGGCGTGGCCGGCAACCCCTCCCGCAAGGGCAAGGTGCGCCGCGGCCCGACCATGGGCAATCGCTGGGTACGGCTGGTACAAAAGGTGCCCGGCTTGGCGATGGCCCTCGTCGTCCTCTCCCTCGGCGCCATGACCGCCCCCGTGCTCCACATGGATTTGGCGCTGC
Source organism: Corynebacterium accolens (assembly GCF_030515985.1). The sequence goes on from NZ_CP100376.1 coordinate 2,229,055, forward strand.
CTGCCGATACCACCTCGAATCCCGATACCACTCAGCGCAAGGCCGCCGACCTGATGGCCGAGGGCTTCGGCCCCGGCGTCAACGGGCCATTCCTCGCGGTTGTCGATGCCCACACCATCAACGCCAATTCCGCCGCTCTCGCCCCATTGGKGGCGGCCCAGGACGGAAACGACGACGCCGAAGAAGGCYCCGGCGAAGCMCCCGCCGATTCGCCCGCTGACTCGCCCGGCGACGCAACTGGCCCTGCGCCTGAGCCCGCGCCCAACGAAGCCCCCGACCAGCCAGGTGAGCAGCCAGCGGACCAGCCCGGCGAACAACTGGCAGAACACCCTGCTGACCAGCCCAGCGAGCAACCTGCTGAGCCGGATATCGCCCCCGTCGCAGAGGTCGAGGACAAGGAAGAGGCCGCTGCGCCGACCAGCGCCGAGGACAAGGCGGCACTGGCGTCCTTCCTCTACACCGCGGATCAACTGAAGACGCTTGGCGGAGTAAAGCACGCGCAAATTGTTTCGGTCAGCGAAGACCAGCGCGCGGCACAAATTATGGTGACCCCGGAAACCTCGCCAACGGAAGCCGCAACCATTAATGTCGCGCACGCCCTGCGCTCTGCCACAAAGCAGATCGAAGGCACCACCGGCACCGAGATCGGCCTGACGGGCCTGACCGCCGTGCAGCTGGACATCACCGAGCGCCTCCGCGATGCCATGGCACCGTACCTCAGCATCGTTGTGGGGCTGGCGATCGTGCTACTGCTCGTTGTCTTCCGCTCCCTCCTGGTGCCACTGGTGGCGGGCCTGGGCTTCCTGCTTTCGGTTGGCGGCGCCTTCGGCCTGACGGTGCTGGTATGGCAAGACGGCCTGTGGGGCCTCGTCCCGGGCCCCGGCCCGCTGCTGTCGTTCATGCCGATCTTCCTCATCGGCGTGACTTTCGGCCTGGCCATGGACTACCAGGTCTTCCTGGTCACCCGCATGCGCGAGCACATCGCGCGGCATCCGAAGGGCACGTCGGGGCCCTATAATGCCGTCGACGAGGCCACCATCACTGGCTTTACCCAGGGCGCGCGCGTGGTGACGGCCGCGGCGATCATCATGATTTCGGTCTTCGTGGCCTTTATCAACCAGCCGCTGCCGTTCATCCAGATCTTCGGCTTTGCCTTGGCGGCGGGCGTGCTTTTCGATGCCTTCTTTGTCCGCATGACCCTCGTCCCCGCCTCCATGTTCCTCATGGGCCGCGCTACGTGGTGGATGCCCAAGTGGCTGGATAAGATCCTGCCTACCGTAGACATCGAAGGCACCGCGCTTGAGGAAGAATGGGAAGCACAACACGCGGATGATGGCCAGAAGACCAGGGAAGAGGAAGATAAGGAATGAAGGACTTAAGTTTCGACATCGATAAGCGCCTGCCCGAAGGCCCCGGCAAGCATGGCCGCAGTGGTGTTATCCACACTCCGCACGGCGATATCGCCACGCCGGCGTTTATCCCGGTGGCGACCAAGGCCACGGTAAAGACCCTGACGCCGGAGCAGATTCGCGCGACTGGAACGCAGGCGATTTTGTCCAATGCCTATCACCTCTACCTGCAGCCGGGCCACGACATCGTGGACGAGGCCGGCGGCGTGGCGAAATTTGAGAACTGGCACGGGCCGACCTACACCGATTCCGGCGGATTCCAGGTGATGTCTTTGGGCGTGGGCTTTAAAAAGGTCATCGCCATGGACTTGGCGGATCTCACCGAAAAGGATATTCGCGCCGCGAAAAGGGAGCGCATGGCCAAGGTGGATGAGGAAGGCGTGGACTTCCGCTCGATTATCGATGGCTCCAAGCACCGCTTTACGCCCGAAAAGTCCATGCAGATTCAGCACGGGCTGGGCGCGGATATCATGTTCGCCTTCGACGAGCTGACCACGCTCATTGATTCGCGCACTTACCAGGAAGAATCCGTCGCCCGCACGCACCGGTGGGCGCAGCGCTGCCTGGAAGAACACGACCGGCTTACCCGCGAGCGCTACCACCGCCCGAAGCAATCGCTGTGGGGCGTGGTGCAGGGCGCGCAATACGAGGACTTGCGCCGCCAGGCCACCCGCGGCCTCTTGGACCTGGACCGCGCCGCGCGGGAGAAGGGCCAGCGCGGTTTCGGCGGCTTCGGCATCGGCGGTGCGCTGGRAAAGCAGAACCTCGGCACCATTGTGGGCTGGGTCTGCGATGAACTGCCGGACGATAAACCGCGCCACCTGCTCGGCATCTCCGAGCCAGATGACATCTTTMCCGCGGTCGAGGCCGGCGCCGATMCCTTCGACTGCGTCGCGCCAACCCGCCTAGCCCGCCGCGGCGGCGTCTACACGCTCGATGGCCGCCTGAACCTCACCAATGCGCGGTTCAAGCGGGACTTTAAGGGTGTAGACGAGGAGTTCGGCGGCTACGTCACGGAGAATTACTCGCGCGCCTACCTGCACCACCTGCTCAAGGCGAAGGAATTTTTGGCCGGCACGCTGTGCACCATCCACAACGTGGAATTCATGGTGCGGTTAGTGGACAATATCCGCGCCGCCATCAATGGCGGCTACTACGAGGACTACCGCGATGAGTTCCTGGGCCGTTACTACGCGGCGTCGAAGGCGCGGTAATCCTCGCGCTTTTTCACCAGCTTGATAACCGCGGAGGTAATGGGCAAGAGGACGACCTCAATCAGTGTCTTCCACACAAAGCCCACCACCACGTAGTTGATGAATCCGCTCGTGGTGTCGATGCCGATGACGGGCGCGGCGATGGCGCAAAACAGCAAGGTATCGCCAAACTCGCCCACCACGGTGGAGGCGATCAGCCGGGAGAAAAGGCCCTTTTCGCCGCTGCGCTTCTTCATCGCAGTCAGCGTCCACGCGTTGAGCAGCTGGCCCACCAAGTAACCGGCCAGGGAAGCCAAAACGATGCGGGGCACCAGGCCCAGCGTGGCGGCGAAGGCCTCTTGGCCCTCATAGAAATCCGCCGCAGGCAGCCAGATGGCGATATAGAAACACACGACGGCGAGCAGGGCCATCGCAAAGCCGATGTAGATGGCGCGCCGGGTGGACTTGAAGCCGTAGCACTCGGATAAAACGTCGCCGACGATATAGGCCAGCGGGAAGAGGAAGAAGGCGCCGTCGGTCACGAGCGGCCCAAGCTGGACGCCCTTGGTGGCGTTGATATTAGAAATCAAAAACGTCACGACGAAGATCGTGACGAGCCACGGATACAGAGTGGAATGAACGGGGATAAAGCGCACTTGAGAGGAGGGGGATTTTTCCATGCCCACCATTGTGCCAAACCGTATGCTGGGAATATGAATTCCGCGACCACCGGGGCGGGCCGCTACGCCCCGAGCCCTTCCGGCGATCTGCACTTTGGCAACCTCCGCACGGCGCTTCTCGCGTGGCTCTACGCGCGCTCGACGGGGCGCAGGTTTGTGGTGCGGGTGGAGGACATCGATAAGCAGCGCTCCTCCCGCGCGGCGGCCGAGCGACAGCTCGCGGACCTTGCAGCCCTGGGGCTGGAGTGGGACGGCGAGGTCATCTACCAGCAGGATCGCGAGGCCGCCTACGCCGCGGCGCTCGAGAAGCTGCCGGTCTACGAGTGTTACTGCTCGCGCAAGGATATCCGCGAAGCCTCCCGCGCCCCGCACGCCATCCCCGGCCAGTATCCGGGCACCTGCCGTGCGCTATCCGATGCCCAACGTGCCACCAAMCGCGCCCAGCTCGCCGCCGATAACCGCCAGCCGGCGCTGCGCCTGCGCGCCGATGTCTCCACCTTCACCATCCACGACGCCCTGCACGGCGACTACACCGGCGACGTCGATGATTTCATCCTCCGCCGCGGCGGGCAGGATGGTGGCTGGGCCTATAACCTGGCGGTGGTTGTGGATGATGCCTACCAGGGCATCGACCAAGTCGTCCGCGGCGACGATCTCTTATCCTCCGCCCCGCGCCAGGCCTACCTGGCTTCCCTTTTGGGGACCACACCGCCGACCTACGTGCACGTGCCGCTGGTCCTGAATTCCGCGGGCAAGCGACTGGCCAAGCGCGATGGCGCGGTGACGATGCGGGATATGGGGGAGCAGAGGGGCATCGTCAAGCAGCTGGCGCAGTCTTTGGGCTATGAGGCGGAAACCGCCGCCGAGCTCTTGGCGCAATTCCGGCCAGAGGAATTGAGCCGCGAGCCGTATATTTGGCGCGCGTAATACTATCGAGCCCATGGAAGTTTTACTGGTTCTCATCGGGCTCATGCTGCTGACCGTCTTCGTCGTTGCGATCGGCGATAGGGTCGGGCTGCCGTGGCCCGCGCTGCTGACGATTATTACCGCCTGCGCCGTTTTCGTGCCGGGGCTGCCGCAATTCGACATCCCCACCGAGCTCATCCTTCCCATCTTCTTGCCGCCGCTGCTGTGGGCGCTGGCGCGGCGCACGTCCTGGGGCGTGATTCGCGGGCAGTGGGTGACCATCCTGAGCCTGTCCGTGCTCCTCGTCGTCGCCACCACCCTCGCCGTGGGCGCGACCGCTTACGCATTCCTGCCGGGAATTAGCATCGCCGCCGCCATCCTCATCGGCGCGGCCATCGCCCCGCCAGACCCCGTGGCCGTGGATGCGGTGGCCGAGCCCGCCGGCATCCCGCGCCGCATCATCACCACCCTGCAAACAGAGGGGCTGTTTAACGATGCCGCCTCCATCGTCGCCTTCCACCTCGCGCTCGCCGCCGTGACCCAGGGCGGCGATATTTCCTTTGGCAGCGGCGTGCTGAGCTTCCTCTATTCTTCCGTCGTCGCGCTTGCCATTGGCTGGCTCATCGGGCGGCTGACAGCGCTGTTTATTACCCACGTCCACGATGTGGTAGCGCGCAACGCCCTGACCTGGGTGGTTCCCTTCGCCACCTTCCTCGTGGCTGAGGAGCTGGAGGCCTCTGGCGTTATCGCCGTGGTCATCGCCGCCGTCGAGCTCAACTCGCGCGCCGATATCCAGGCCGAGGACCGGCTTTCCGGCCAGTCTTTCTGGGAGACCATGGAGCTGCTGTTTACCGGTGTCGCCTTCGGCCTTATCGGGCTGACGGTTAATACCGCCATCGCGGAGGTGGGCTCGGATTTGTGGCACTCCGTTATGGTCGGCGTGATCCTATCGCTCGTGGCCTTCGTGGTGCGTTTTGTGTGGATGTTCTTCTACTACCGCCTCAACGTCTCGCGCGGGCGCCCGCACGTTGCCCCGCTGCGGATGCAGGAGGTGCTGCTGATGACTTGGTCCGGCATGCGCGGCCTGGTGACGCTGGCGCTGGTGCTGTCCATCCCCACCGGCGTCTTCGCCTTCCACCACGAGCTGGCCGTTATCGCCCTGACCGTCTTGCTGGTCACCATGGTGCTGCCCGGCCTGCTGCTGCCGTGGCTGATGAGGCAGCTCGATCTCACGGAGGCTTCGCAGGCCGCCAACGATAAGATGCGAGCCGCGGTGGTTTCGCGGGCGCGCGCCGCCAGCATCGATGCGCTATCGCAATTCCGCCCCGAAGACGATGCCACCGGCGAGGCCGAAACGGTCGATCCGGAAATTTCCGCCAACGTCATCCAGTGGTTCGAGGACCGCCTGGGTGAKGGCGAAAMCCCCGCCGAGAATAACGACGAGCGCAAGCAGCGCGCCGAGGAGGCCCGCCGCGTCGCGCTGGAGGCCCGGCGCACCGCGCTTAACGCCGCGCAGAGCGAGCTCCTAGTCCTGCGCAAGGATCGGGCCTTCAATCCGGCCATCGTGGATGAGATACTGGAAGAGATCGACCGCATGGTCATCGGCACTAAGCACCGGGAGATTTAGCCCATGGATCCACAACACTATGCCGAGCTCGAGGACGCGATGGACTACCTCTACGATTTCCTCGACGAGGACTTGGCGGACCGCGTGCGCGCCGAGCGCGAGTTCGTTCCGGCGGGCTTAGAAAGCTTGCTTGCCGATGACTCCCTCGACGACTACGCCTGGCTCTGGATCAAGGATCCCGGGCCGAATGGCTTCCGGCAGTACCTGCGCGATGGCGGTTATTCCGAGGCCGAGGTGCGCCAGACCTTCGCGTGGGCGCGCAGCGAGTGGGGCATGAATACCCCACCGCATATCGCGTGGCTTAAAGAGGACGGCTACGAGCCGCCGCGCATCGATTAGGCCAGGCGGTACGGCCCCGCCTTGCGCACCGCCGCATCAATGACCTCCGGATCTACTGTGACGGACTCAGCGTGCTTGATGACGACATCCGCGGTGGCATCCCCGGTCATCTCGAAGGTGGCTTGGCCCATTCCCGTATCAGCAAAGATGCCGTAGAGCTTTTGCAGGCACTTGCGCACGTCATTGTCATTGCGGATGCCATCGATGGCGATGCGGGTTTCGGTGACAGAAGATTTATCAGTCATAGAAACAGATTCTAATCCTTCGGTGCTAGATGCGGCCGTTGAAGGCCTGGAGCGCGGAATCCTCGCGGGTGCCGCCGCGGCCATCGCCGTAGTCGGCGTAATCACCAATCCAGGCAATCCGCGATACCCACTTCACGGCCTTATACCCGTGGTTCGATTCCACGCGGGCGCGCACTGGGGCGCCCAAGTGCAGATCGATGTCCTGGTCATTGCGCGAAATCGCCAAAATGGACTGATTCTCCATGGCGGTCTCGATATCGAAGGCCGCGTAGAAAGGCTCGCGCGGGCGGTTATCGTACATCTTTTGCGCCAAGCCATAAGACTCGATGAGCACGTAATTGGCGCCTTCGGGGCGGGGGCAGAGTAGCTCGAGGACATCGGCAAGCTTGGGCCCTCCCCACTTGGAGGTCGCAGACCACCCCTGCATGCAGGTATGCGTGGCGATGTAGGACGTTTGCGGCAGCTCGCGCAACTGCTCAAGGGTGACGGTCTTTTCGGTGCCGTTGACATCATCGGCCACGGTAATGGCGTAGTTCTCCCAGCCATTGCGCTTGTACTCGGTCCACTCAGGGGATTCCTTCTCCGTCGGCGGCAGGCCGTTGGTCCAGTGGAAGGAGGAAATGGGCATCGGCGAGTCCTTGGTCTCCTTGGGCTTGCGCGGGTGGAAGTGGTTCAGCGAAAGCTTGCGGCCGATTTCGGTGAACGAGACCAAGAAATTATGCGCCCGGGCGCGGTCCGCCAAGGTCCAATAGGACAGGGCAATCCAGAAGATGATGACCGCCACGATGGTGATGACGACGGTGGTAAAGGCCTGCACATAGCGCTCGGTGGAGACGTCACCGAAGACGATGTGGACCATGTTGTACTCGCGGTGCACGAAGAAGACCAGCACCACGTGGACCAGGATGAACGCGGACATCAAGACCATGCCGATAAAGTGCAGCGACCGCGCACCTTGGTGGCCGCCCAGCATCTTTACAAACCACGGGAAGCGCACGCGGATGGCCGGCGACATCCCCAGGCCGGTCACCATCATGAAGGGCGCAACGATGAAGATGACGAAGGCGTAGGCGAGTTGCTGGAGGGCATCGTATGGCGTGAAGTGCTCGATGCCGGGCGCGCTGAGGCTGATATAGACCTTGAAGGTATCCCACGCCTCCGGGATGATGTCCCAGGAGGTGGGGATGAGGCGCTGCCACAGGCCGGTGGCAAAGAGCAGCACGACGTACACCAGGCCATTGAGGACCCACAGCATGACCGAAAGGCCGTGCCAGTGGCGGCCCAGGCCAATGTTTTCGCGGCCCGGCAGCGCCACGACCGGTGACCACGAAAGCTCGTCCATCAAAGAGGTATATACGCCCTCTTCCTTGGGCAGCTTGCGCTTGGTAAAACGCAGCCATTCGGTGCCAGGCGCGCAGTCATTGCGCCACCACAGGCGCGGCATGGAAGAAAGCATTTCCAGCCCGGAGCGCAAGAGCATGCCGATGAGTACAAAGTTGATGAGGTGCGTCGCGCGAAGCCACAAAGGAAAATCGGGGTTTTCGCCGAGAGCCAAGACATAGTCCATGGGGAGCGTCCTAGGGAGATAGTTTATGGGAAAAGGGCTATCTCTATTTTGACGGCTTTTCATGGATTAAACAAGCAGGGCGGATTCTAGGGGTCGTTGCAACGATGATGGTTATTTTGGTGTGATACTACCGGTTTGTGTCAGGGCGTTGCCGAGACAAATTCCTCTGTGCTGCACGCACGAACTTAGCGAGTATGCCGGCATCGCGGGCCAGTGGGGAAGTAGCGGGCAGTTCTGCCAGTATTGCTTGCAGGTGTTTGACTGCGCTGTTGGAGCCGTCTCGCGCGTACTCGTAGTCTCCACCGTGTCCGTGGGCTTTGATGAATAGGGCGCACAGGTGTGCGTCCTGAGCTTCATGAATAATGTCAACCATTCCCCCAGATCTCCTAGTCACCCCTTTTCCAAGTGCTTTTTATTTTTCCCGAAGCCCGCCACGCTATGACCAAGTTAACGACCTGAACGGAGGTTAGCCTCATAATCCAACCGACCCCTTTTTGTTCGGACTCCGCCTGTTTCGTGATGTTTACGTCACTACATTCAGCAGGATCGGGCTTACTACATTCAGCAGGATCGGGCTTCCCAGAGGTGAGAATTGCGATTGTGCATACAAGTCCCATAAAAAGAGGGACAAATATGGGAAACTTTGTTGTACTAGTCACCATAAACAGGCCTATGCCGACTAGCAGTAGTGAGGTTACCCTCGTTTAGTGGACACCCGATTAGTACGGATCTTGTGTCCGTAGGAGAGGATGTTCATTGTGAGTTCGTCAAGGAAGAAGTACACCCCGGAGTACCGGCAGGAGGCCGCCAGACTGGTCATTGAGTCTGGGCGCCCAATCGCTCATCAACACCAAGCGCTTGCACTCGTGGTGCGGCTATCGCTCGCCGAACGCCTTCGAAGCCGCCGGATCAGCTACACTTACTATCGCATCTTGATTAAATCCCCGTGTCCACTTTCCGGGGTTCGGGCCCACCGAAAGAGATTGGATAATCTCCCAGCGTGATAGATAAGGGCACTAGAAGTAGGGCCAATATGGCGAGGATGAAAGTGGCAGATAGCTGCCACGGGCGCCAAACAGCTGAGAGCTCAAATAGTTTTGTGCCAATGCGGAAGGCGGGGCGGCCTGGGACAGTATTGCGGTGACCATTCATAGCGCTACCCCCTTCCGCCGGAAGACAAGCACGAAGAATAATGGAGCGCCAATAAAAGCGACGACGATTCCTACTGGTAACTCGCCTGGACGTGCGATGATTCGGCCAATGACATCAGCTAGCACCAGTAGCGTGGCACCTAATAGGGCGGAATACGGCAAAATCCACCGATAGTCAGGACCCGTGATGGCACGTACCAAGTGCGGCACTATCAAGCCAATGAACCCAACTGGTCCTGCCATAGCGGTCGCAGCACCCGCAAGCAGAGAGATAAGGACCATGCCGAAGAGGCGAGCCCGATCGGTTCGACCACCGAGACTTTGAGCTACATCGTCACCGAGGCTGAGTAAATTTAGAGACGGCGCAGAAGCAAAGGCTAAAACGATACCCAAGACCAAAAATGGTAATACTCCCCAAAAGACGTCTAGACCACGTCCCGCTACCGAACCTACGGTCCAAAAACGCATACGGTCCAGGTTGGCCTCTTCTGCCAGAATGAGGCCTGTAGTGATCGAATTCAACACGGCAGATAAGGCTGCGCCACTAAGCGTAAGAGTGAGCGAACTAGCATTGCCTCCATTGATGCGTCCCAGGCCGAAGACAATGATGGTTGCACTTACAGCGCCCAAGAAGGCAGCCGCAGTTGTTGCAAACATACTGATCGATCCAAAGACTGCGAAACTGGAAACTACAGCTAAAGCGGCACCAGCGTTGACCCCAAGAATGCCTGGATCAGCGAGCGGGTTTCGGGTGTGGCCTTGAATTAAAGCGCCAGCTACTCCGAGGGAAGCGCCCACTACGATTGCGATCAAGGTCCTCGGTATACGGAGCTCGAAGAGTACGCGCTGTTCGAAGTTTAGAGCAGTTTCACGGTGCGAAGGAACTTCTCTGAGAGCAGATATGACATCGGTTAGTGGAATACTTCTAGCTCCGACAGCGATACTCAAGCAAACTCCGAGGACGAGCAGCACCAAGCACAGTATGAGTCCAGCAACGCGTCGCGAATAGGTGCGGCTTCGAGGCACTTGGGCGCTGTTAATGCTGAAACTGGAATGAATACTCATGATGGTCAGTCGAAAAGTTCCTGTTCTGTGCGGTAAGACCTGTGTTCTCTAAGACTGGCTCGTCCGGGGGTCAAGCCCATAAGAATGAGAAAACAGTCGTATCAGGCGTTTGGCTTGCGGTGGAAGTCCTTCCATCTCCTCAAAGAAAACTCCTGTTCCCACTTGGGGCTCACGCTGAGCTAGCGACTGAATTTGCGCGGTTAAGCGTCATTGACAACCTGGGAAGTGTTAGGTGTGGCACAAATATATGCACTGTAGGTTAGGTTAGTCAACCCTAATACTGTTGGATAGATTGATGTCGAGCGCTTTAGGGGTGGAGAAGTGGTTGTAGAAGCGCTTTTTATCTTCGGATTGCAGGTGGGCGTGCTTTCTCTACGGGAATAATTTTCCCTCTAGATAAGGCTGGTTAATGGCATATTGTGTTGATTTGTGGTGGAACACTATTGCAATGCGATGTAGGTAAAGCTAACCTAATCTAAAAGTTGCCTGCGGGTCTGTGAGAAATCCAGTGGAAAACGTCGAGGACAACTTCAGGAAACCGACTTTAAGGAAAAGGGATGGCAGTAAAGAGGAGAGTGCAGTCAGTTATCGCAGCCGCTATCTGCGCCGGATTGGTTTTGTCAGGATGCTCGTCGAACGATTCGACCGATGAAGCGGCAACCTCCAAAGTTGCAGAAGACGTGACCATTGAGCATGCACGGGGTACGGATACGTATCCGGTCAATCCACAAAATGTGGTTGCCGTGGGGCCGGCTGTTGATAACCTGCTGGAACTTGGAATTAAACCAGCAGCCGTCGTGCAGAATGCAAAAGATAAGAACTCACCCTGGCGCGAGGGGAAGCTCGATGGTGTCAAGGTGATCGATCAGGCAGATTTCAAAACTCTGCCACAAGAACAAATCGCGGCAATTGAACCCGACTTCATTGTTGGGGATTACTGGACAATATCTGAGGTTAATTACAAAGAATTGTCTGCAATCGCACCGACTCTCGGCGGCATCTCCGATAAAGGGGAGGGGATTGGCTGGGAGGCACAGCTAGAAGCTTTGGGTAAGATCTTTAATAAGGAATCCGAAGCGAAGAAAGCTATCGATGAGGATCGGAAGCGTTTCGCTGACGTTAAGGAAAAATTGCCGAACCTCGCGGGTAAAACCGGCATTGTTTCTCAATTCGCCCAGGGATCCTTTGGTGCCGTTGCAGACCCTGAGGATCCGGGTGCATCCTTCATCTACGATTTGGGTATGAAGTTCCCGGATAAGTTGACTGACGGTACGGTTCCAGTTGATAAAGGCCGCGTCACGCTTTCTCCGGAAAACGTATCCCACCTGGCCGCTGATTTTATGGTTATTTATAACCGCACCGGCTCAATCGAGGAAGTTGAAAATACTCCGGGATACAAAGATTTGCCGCAGGTGAAATCCGGTGCGACTCTCGCTGGCGATGAAGCGGTCGTCGCTGGACTCAACAACCCGACGAGCTTGAGTCGAGCTTGGGTGCTGGATAAGACGATGCCGACGCTGGAAAAGGTTGGAAAGTAGTCAAGGTCTGCACGACTCCGACGCCTGCTAGATGGGGCTCAGCCCGTTGCAGCAGGTAGTCATGAACGCCTTCCGATGCATCGGAAGGCGTTCTCTTAAATGAATTGTATCCAAGGCAGTGGTCCGTTCGCTCATGCCTTTCCGGCACGGAAAACCAGCGTCAGGCTTTCCGCATCTTCGCTCACCGGCGCAGCACGATGACTGTATTAAAAGGTATGTAGGTGAGCTGGAAAATGCTTGGCGCTGGGAAAAGCGTTCAAAGCACCAGCAAAAACTTAATAAGAAAATAGACAATCGAACAAAGTGAATTAAAAGCCATCTAGACCGAGAGGGGACTGGTCTCAAATATGCCAAGGAACAGCCGGAGCAGGGAAATTTATCCAATTTCTTACCGGGAATTATATGTGGAAGAAATTGAAGATATATCGCCATCCATGCGGCGCATTACGCTGAGCGGGGAGCAACTCCAAGACCACGAGCGCGATGGTATTTCCGTTCCCTCGCTGGTAAGCCATGGTTTTGACGACGACGTTCGGCTCATCTTCCCGGATCCTGAAACGGGGGAGCGGCCGCACCCAATAGCCCAAAATGATGGCAACCTCTTGTGGCCAGAAGCCGTGAAAAACCTATTCCGCACATACACGGTTCGCCACTTTGACGCTGTACGCGGGCGATTAGCCATAGATTTCGCGCGCCATGGTGAGGGCTTGGCCGAAAACTGGTCCCAGAATGCCCGAATCGGTGACGCCATTTTTGTGGCAGGCCCGAAGTCGTGTGCACAGTTACCTACGCACACCGATTGGCTCTTCTTGGCCGGAGACGAGACTGCGCTCCCAGCAATCGGCCGCTGCCTGGAATCACTCCCGTCAGGGCATCGCGCGGTTGCGGTGGTAGAGGTTCCTACGAGTGCTGATATTCAGAACCTCGATATTTCGGATTCGGTACAGATCCACTGGGCAGTACGTGACCAGGGCGAGGACTTCGTAGAAAAGGCACGTGCGCTTTTTGAGGAGACTGCTCAGTCGGCATTGCCGGGTGGCGAAGCATATGCATGGGCGGCGGGGGAGGCCTCCCGGCTGAAACCGCTGCGGCGTTTGTTTAAGGCCTCCGGAATTTCCCCTGAGCATCGGGAAATCACAGGCTACTGGCGGCGTACCAGCCAGAGCGACGCTAAAGAAAGCGCATCGAGCAGCAGCAATAGTGTTTTGCACAATATCCATGATTTGGCTGAGTTGAATTCGGCCTTTGCGCTTCGCACTGCCGTGCGTTTAGGGCTCTTCCAGGAAATCGATGCGGGTGCGAACACGGTCCCTGCTCTTGCTGCTGCGACAGAACTGCACGAGGAGGCGCTACGGAGGTTTATCCGTTACCTGGCGGCTCTTGAACTTGTCGAAGTTAGCGAAACCACCCTCGCATTGACCGCAATGGGCATGGAACTGGCGGACCCAGATTCAAATGTAGTGCGTTGGTTAAGCGGGCCAGCGCACCTTGAGGCGATGGCGCTGATGCGCCTTGAGGACAGCCTTCGCACCGGTGGGCCAGCGCTTCAAGGCGAAAAGGGATTGCCGTGGTCAGAATATCTTGGCCAGGACCCGCACCTGGCAGCCGAACGCTTTGAGCAAAAGAATGTGAGTGCTGGGTGGACCGCTCCTTCCGCAGCAAAGGAACTGCAGCAGTATCTGGATGACACTGCTCGTGTTCTCATCATTGGCCAGGGCGGTGCAGTATATGCAGATGAAATCCTCCGCCGATGCGAGCATGCTGAATGCCGGATTATCACCGATGCTTCATCGGAAGCGGTGCTACGGGAAATCGCAGTAGCCTCTCATGCGCGCTGCGAGATGGGCGGCGACGGACGCGGCCTTTCTCCCACCGAGACGGACTATGCGTGGGCAACTGACGTGATTTTCATCGATCCCTGGAGCATCTTTGGCAGCGAAGAGGTGGCTGCCGAATTAGGCCGCGCGGTTAGTGGGGATAAGTCCCGCCGGGCTTTTATCCTTACCGAGGTCCTCGAGGAAGCAGGCGGCGATGAGCATTCCTATGAAGAGGACTTGGTGAGGCTTTCCATGTTCGGCACCAAGGTGCCGACTCAGGACGATGTCAGCGCTGCTACCGCTGATAGCCGCGCTCTTATTTCTTCTGCCACGGCTGTTGGCTGGGGCAAACACCTCTTCGTCCTGGAAGCAGAAGCGAATTCCTAAAGAGGAACCTCGGTAGGACAAAATGCCTCGAGCATAACCTTTTATTTCCGGACCACGGTCCCGGACGGGAGCCGGGGGCCGTGGCTGCCATAAGTGTGGTGAACACGGTGAAGTAGGCGAACGTTGTCCAGCCGATCCCGTGGGTGAGGGTCATCAGCACCGTGCAGACGGATACGCCGAGTGCGCTACCAAGTTGGGTCGCGATGCGGCCCGCAGCACTGGCATGGACGACTTCACCTTTGGATAAGCCGTGGTAGGTCGCGGACATCGTGAGCACCGTAAGGGCTCCGATTCCGCCGCCGCGCACGAATAGCCCACAGCCTTGAAGGATGAGCCAGCCTGCCGCCTGGCCGGTGGGAAAGGCGAAAGGTAGCGTTCCGATAATAGCGGCGGCAATGCACATGTAGACGGTCTTCCGCGTACCCCAACGGGCGATGAACTTTTCCGACGCCGAGCGGCTGAAATACGCGCCCACACTCTGTAGTGCTAGCAGAAGTCCCGCATGCAGTGCGGTGTAGGCGTAGCTGCTCTGATAGTGCAGTGGGATAAGGAAGAGCCCGCCATAAAACACGGTGCTTGCAATGGCCAGCGTTGCCCACGCTGAGGAAAAGGAGGCGTGGGTAAATAGGCGGACATCGATAAGCGGCGATGGTGCCCGGAGCGCATGCAGGACAAAGTATCCAATCAGCCCCGCGCCGGCGGCGAGGAGAATTATGCTTGTCCAAGAGTTCATGTGCCCGATGGTGGTAAAGCCATAGACTGCCGCGAGCAAACCTGGCGCGAGCAAGAGGTATCCCATGCGGTCCAGCTGGGCTGCAGGGTCTGCTGGGGTCCGTTCTAGATAGTGAGCGGCTAGGGCGATTGCGGCGATGCCGATGGGGACGTTGATGAGGAGGATGGCGCGCCAGCCGATGGCATCAACAAGCAGCCCGCCCAGTAGCGGGGCAATCGCAGGCGCAATTACCGCTGGTAGACCGATTGCGGTGATGGCGCGTGTGGCCTGGTCCTTTCCGGCATTAGTGACGATGAGGGTCTGCATCACCGCCACCGAGAAGCCCGCCGCGAATCCCTGCAGGATTCGGAAGGCGATGAGCATATCGATATGGGTCGATACCCCTTGGCCAGCCACGTTAATTATATATGGCCGGGATGGACCCTGTCCATTTTGTTGATGGCTTGTTTCCATCCGGATGTTCGTGCTCCCTCAAGGAGTCTACTGGCTGCAGCAGAGGGCTGTTTTGGATTGGTTCGTTCTACAACGTGTTTGTATTCAATATTGCAGTTAATTAGTCGCAGCGTCTTTAGGGCAGACTCATCAGGCGCCCTTAGAGCTGACGGCAAGGTGCTTTCCAATGGTTCGAAAGATCAAAATGACGAATCTTTGTGCTATCGCAAGCGGGCCCATCTCAAACAAGGGTGAACAGCGTAGTGCTGCACTCGGATTTCGTGCATTTTGATGTTGAAGAATCCAGATTCAGTGGATAAGCACTTAAGTAAATGCCATGATTGTGAATACGGCCTCTTATGAATCTTTTAGTTTCAAAGCTTTTGCCACGGCTAGGTGGACCTGCATGTGTGACTCTTCTTCGGGTTGCACATTAAGATCTTGGTAACGGTAAATGCAGCGGGATCCTCCGCCCCCGCCCCCAATTTCAAATACGCCTACAACAGAAGCCTCGAAGAGTAAATTCAGCCATATTCGAGCTTCTTCTTCGCAGACATTCTGTGCTTGAGCGACAGTGAGCCAATCTTCCATGAAGAAATTTCTTTTCCTAAGCTTCCGGACAAGATTGAGGACACTCTGAAAATTATCAATAGTATGACTAAATTCATCACGAAGCTCTTCAAGGACATGCATGCAATATTTGGCCTCGGCTGAATAAATGTCCTCTCGCTCAATTAAAGAATGACCATTTCGCTGAGCTTCTTCGAGGCAAGAGATAGAAAAGGCTACTATGTCCCTCGGTCGCCCCATGGTCCGTTTCAACATATAAGTTTCAGAGCGGGCGCGTTGCCGCATTTCTCCATCGTAGAACAGCGAATGCCAAGTCGAGGAACTACTTTGCTTGTTGCCGACACTACTTTTAATTCTAGCTTCGATTACTTTGATTAGGTCATCGTCACTCCAATCCAAGTACTCGATATCTTGACTCACTTTATTTCGATCGTTGAATGAAATTGCCTGCCACAAATCTGTTCTAAGAAAAATAATTACAGTTGCTAATCCTTTGGGCTTAACTTTCAAGTTAATATCACGCATGGCCTTGATGGCCCCGATGATTAGAAGCCTTGCTTCCTCGCTGCCGTCCCATGCTTCATCAATCCTGTCGATAAGTACAGTCCGAGGGAATTCGGCAAGGATTTCTAAAGCAAATTTTTGAAACTGATTAAATACTTGGATAAATTTATCGTCTAATGTCTGCTGAGATGTGGTATCAAACTCTACTCCCCCTAAATCTGCCACGGTAGAGATATTAGGTAAATTAAGTTTCTTTATGCGACTGAGCCAGTCAAACATCTGATTGAGTCGACCTTGTCGATCTTGAACCTGAAGATCATGGAGGAATTTATTGAAATTGCTCAGCTGTTTCGAAGACATTTTTTCCTGTATCGAACCGAGCGCTGCAAGGTAGATTAGCAATTCCCATGCAGTAGTGTATGCATTCGTCTCTGCGACGCCCTTTTCCCGCAACAGCTTGTGAGTTTCAAAAAATAATTTGTTAATTCAAGATCGACTGTCCTGTGGCTAAAAGCGTCCCTGATATGGGCAAATAGAGCGGTCTTTCCTGAGCCTTTCCTACCCAATATCAGTTGCTTCCCTGAACGGACCCCATCGACGGCTCCAGTTTCAACAAAATAAGCCTCGAGTTGTTCGTCGCTTTCAGCGTCAATACGGCCTAAGTTGATTTCGTTGAGTGATGATTCCATTATCCCTCCATAGTAAAGTTGGTTTGGCCCCTATAGCAGCCAATTCTATCGAAGTGTCCTGACTTTTTGTTCCTTGGTATTTGCCTTGATTTGCATTTTATCCTGTGGCTGATTCTAATTCCACAGTTCGGTTTCCACCTCGGCTGGGGTTCGGTATCCCAGGCTTTGGTGGAGCCTTACCTCGTTCCACCATGACACCCCACTCGAATGTCGCGATTTCTACCTCGACAACGTTATTCCACCTGCGATTATAGATGAGTTCGCCTCTTGTGAGGAGCCGTTAACGTTTTCAGCTAGAGCATTGTCATTTCAGTCGCCAACAGTTCCGGTGGAAGCAGTGGTCCCGTGCTGGGCGAGACGCTGGTTGTAGACAACGCTGACGTACGGCGAGCCGTGATCCGAATGGTGAATGAGACCTGTTGTTTCCCTCGCACTTACAATCGCTTGATTGAGTGCTTGTAGCGGCAATGCCTGCAGTGCGCATGGGCCCGACCCCCGAAGCCTTTCTTCGTGCGCACGTAGGTAATGTCGGCCACCCACAGCTTGTTTAAGGCCTTGGGCTTTGAACTCACGCCCCACTAAATCCGGGCGCAGATCCGGCACGTTGAGGTGTACGGGTTGTGGTAGGTGATCTGCCTGTGCCTGTGCCAGAAACACCGGCCAGGCGCATCAGCCGGGCGGTTTGTTCACGACCGATGTCGATTCCGTCACGGTCAAGCGCATGCCACATCTTTCGCACGCCGTAGACACCGTAATTATCCCGATGAACAGCACTAATGCGTTCAACTAGAACAACCGTCACGAAGGCAACGAGCACTTAAGCCCACGGGCTTTGGACTGGCGATAACCACGCAAGGTGATGAACCCACCAGCCCGGTTATTTTTCAACGCCGATGCAGATGAACTCGACAGAGAAATGATTCCGGTATTTATCGATGAACCGGATCATTTCTTAACGTTTGGGGCCTGGTCGTGAGGCGAAAAAGCTGACGCAGCCTTCAGCAACTCGTTGGTATCTCGAAGCTGGTGATTTTCGCGGCGTAGCCTGGCATTTTCGGCGGCCAAATCTTCAGGCACAGGCTCTGGGATGTTTCCCGAACGACGAGCCTGCTGGGTCCATTGACGAGCTGTGTGCCATGAAACCCCCAACTTTGGAGCTACTGCCTGGCACGCGGCCTGCATCGACATGTTTTCCGCCAAGATGCGGTCTTCCACGAGACGGACCACGCGGTCCTTTGCATCTTGGTCAAATTTTCTTGGCATGTTCCAGATTTTCCCATCTACTCAAACGGAACAAAACCTGGGACACTCCGAAACGCTAGGATAGGAGAAAATAGATCTAGTTAAGGAGTACAAAGCAATGGCTAAAGAAACTGCACGCGCCCTTGGTCACGAAGTAGACGTGGATCGCGAGAAATTTACCTACCTGGCATCCACTGATGCCGAGGGCAACAAGATTGAATCCGGCAAGGCTGCGGGAGCCGGTGTAGCCGGAGCCGCGGCTGGCGGGGCTGCTGCTGCCGGCGCCGCCGCAGCGGCAAGCGCAGATGGGCAAAATGATGCTGCGGCGCAGAGCGATTACGAGCCGAAGAATCACGTCGTTACCGGCGCTGAGGAAGAGCACGTCGCTGCAGCGTCCGAGCAACCGGATCTGCAGGAACAGCTGGATGAGGATAACGCGGACTATGAGCCCTCACAGCACGTGGTGGGCGAGGCCGAAGAGGAACACATCGCTGCCGCCCCCGAGCAGCCGGAAGGGGTTGCAGCTGATGATGAGCGCGATGACTTTGATGACCTGAAGGACAAGGTCACCGAGGCCGGCAACGTCGTTGAAGAAGCCATCAACCGCGCTAAGGACTTCGTGGAAGACAAGGCGCAGGAATACCAGGATGGATCCGGTAAGAAGGGCGGTTTCTTCGACCGCGTGAAAGACGTCGTGCGCGAGGCTCGCGATAACCTCGACGAAAAGCGCAAGTAGCTAACTACGCCCAGGCCGCTGTCTTAACCCGAAGGGGAGAGGCAGCGGCCTTTGTGCTGTCGTGCTAGTCCAGCGCGTGCAGGTAGAACCGGCGGATGAGCAGACGGCGGGGGATATCGACAAGCGGGCGCAAGAAGGGCAGGAAGGGCTCGGAGGTGGCATCGATAAGCAGCAGCGTCCGCCCATCCCGCAGGCGCTCTAAGGTGAAGGTTTCCTCGCCGCGCTCGAGGTGTCCGGGCAAGGTGCCGTAGGTAAAGCCGCAGCGCCCATCGTCAGAGAAAGCCTCGACCACGCGGCAGCGGAAATCAAACGGGCCAAGGCCCATGGTGACCTCGGCGCCTTCTTGGACGACCGGGTGGGTGGGGCGCACGCGGAAGAGGCCGCTGCGCTGGATGCCCCAGCGAAAGAGCCGGTGGGCCGCGGCATCGAAATCGGCGTCGATGACCCGGCTCATGTGCAGCTGCGGGAATCCGGCGGTATCGGTATAGGAAAGCGGCTCTGGCATCTTAAGTCTCAGTGCTTATCTGTGGGGACCTCATGGGGGTGAAGAATAGGGCATCGAAAAGTTTTTGGGTACGGATTAATAGTGTGATCACCCCCGAAACCTGAAAGAACGGTAACGGCTTGGAAACAGTCACAGGACTTAGCTGCTTTCACACGAGATTCATGTCAGGATTTAGCTAGCACGATCCTGACAACTGAAAGAAGGTACTTTGATGCTTCGCATTCCGCACCTAAAGAAAGTCCTGGTGGGCTCGGCTTTCGCTGGTGCGTTTTTCCTGGGTTCCCCGGCAGCAGGCGCCCAAGAATTGCCCCAACCGGATATTGACTCGGCAGGGTTAATCAACCACGTGCGCGATGGCCTCGCGGACTTTGGAATTGAGACCCCAGAGGTGGATAAGCAGGTCACCGATACCGTGGATTCCGCGGTGCAGAACGCGCACGATACGGTGGCGAATAACGCCCAGCAGGGGGCTAAGTACGCGGAGCCGGCCACCAACCCGAATCCCTTCGGGCTACTGGAACAGGCCACTCAGGTAGAGCAAAAGCCATTGGGTAATAATCCCAATTACCAGTGGAAAAATGATGGATTTTCCAAGGTAGCTGCGGGCAAGCCCGATGCAGATTTTGTTCTGCACCGCGTGCCGGGGTCCTTGTTCGATGCCCCGCGCACTCCCGAGGAATCCGATGTTGCCATGAACCAGGGTAAGTCCCTGTACGGCCCTGGAACTCCCATCTATATCAATGGTGACACCATGTGCACCCTGAGCGTTGCCGGTAATGACGATGCCGGCCGCAAGGTGGGGCTAACCGCAGGGCACTGCGGCAATGAGGGCGATGCCATTACCTCGGCCGATTCTGATCACATTGGCCCGACGGGCACCATCGTGTCCAAGAATGACAAGCTGGATTATTCGGTGATCGAATTCGGTTCTAATGCTGAGGTCACCCGCAGCTACAACGGAGTAACCGTTAACTCCCTAGGCGGGACCGTAAACCCGGGTGAGACCGTATGCAAGCAGGGCGTTGCCACCGGCAAGACCTGCGGTATGACCTATCAGCAGGCACAAAGCATCCAGGTCAACCAGGTCTGCGCCATGATGGGCGATTCTGGTGCGCCGCTGCTCGCCGGTGACCGCCTCATCGGTTCCATCTCCGGCGGCTTCCTGCCGGTGAACTYCCCGTGCCSCMCCCCGCTGSRGGGTGCGGTTMAWAMCCCCMCCGCCGCTACCAACATGGATACCGTGTTGGCGGATATGAACCGCCGTGGTGGCGTTGGTGCTGGGTTTACCTTGCCCGAAGCATAAGCGCGAAGCAGATAGCGCCCCGTTCAGCCTTGAGTGCTGCACGGGGCGCTTTTTTATGCGCAATTTCTATGGGCATATAACGCGCATGCGTCCCGCCAAAGTGGGGGAAAGCGCAGGATAGCCTTGCCTGCAATCGGAGACATAAACTAAGGTGAGACTTACCTATTGTCCAATTAGGGATAGTCAATATCTGCTGTGGCTAACGCATCCGCAGCGAAATTTGAACCGAGGTTTCCCCATGTACAAAACCCATTCCACTCCACCAGAAACTGGGCCCATTCGCGCGGATCAAGCACCCACCGATGCCGTGGTGGAACTGTCCGCTGATTGCCTGCACAACGCGATCGAGACCCAACCGGCGCTGGCCGTGCGGCTGCGCGAGCTGGGCTTTCGGCCTGGCACCCGCGTGCAGATCGGCCGCACCGTCGCAGGCGGTGCGCGCATTGTCAGCGTAGGTACGGCCCGTTATGCCGTGGATGCGCACACTCTGCGCCAACTCGAAGTCGTTCCGGTGGAGGCATAAGCGATGGCACATAATTCCACGGCCCCAGCAAGCTGCCACAGCACCTCCACCATGCGGATAGCGGCGGAAGGCACGCCGGTCCTGGCACTGGTGGGCGCGCCCAACTCCGGAAAGTCCACCCTCTTTAACGCATTGACCGGCGCGAAGGTCCAGACCGGCAACTGGCCGGGCACCTCCGTCGAGGTCAGCCGCGGGCTCTGGAATGCGCAGCCAGAGGCCTTTGACATCATCGACCTGCCCGGCGCCTATTCACTTGAGCCCATGAGCCCGGATGAGGCCTTTACCAAGCAGATGCTCATTGACTGCCCGGCAGACGAGCGCCCTGATGTCGTCGTGGTCCTCGTGGACGCAACGGCCCCGGCCCGCGGGCTCAACTTGGCGCTGCAAATTGCCGCCGAGCCATACCGCGTGGTCATCGGCGTGACCAAGGAGGATATGGCCGAGCAGCAGGGCATTAGCATCGATACTGAAGCGCTCTCCCGCGCCACTGGCATGCCAGTGGTCAGCGTCAATGGACGGCGCCGGCGCAACCTCGACGGGCTGGAAACCACCGTGGCACAGGCCATGCGCGTCGAGCCAACCATCATCCGCCAGGATTCCGGCCTGGATCAGCGCTTTGCGGATCTCGATGCCGCCGAAAAAGCTGCGGTCCACCGCGTGGAGGTAGGCGAGACCCTCACCCAGCGCGTGGACCGCGTGGTGCTGCACCCAGTGGTGGGCCCGCTGCTCTTCCTCGCGGTGATGTGGGCGGTCTTCTTCATCACCACCACGGTGGCAGGGCCCATGCAGGACGGCCTCGAAGACCTTGTCACCGGTCCGGTCTCGGACGCGGCCCGCGCCGGGCTGGAAGCCATTGGCCTGGATCACTGGCTGATTTCGGGCTTGCTTGTTGATGGCCTCATTGGTGGCGTCGGCATGGTGCTGACCTTCGCTCCGCTACTGGCGCTGATGTTTCTGTGCTTGGCGGTGCTGGAGGATTCCGGCTATATGGCGCGCGCTGCGGTGGTCACCGATAGGGTGATGCGCTCGATTGGCCTGCCTGGCAAGGCCTTTATCCCCATCGTGGTGGGCTATGGCTGCAACGTGCCGGCGATTTCGGCCACGCGAGTGCTTGGCGATGTCCGCCACCGCATCCTTACCTGCCTGCTTATCCCCTTCACCTCGTGCTCGGCGCGGCTTATCGTCTTTATGATGCTGGCGCAGGTCTTTTTCCCAGATCACGCCGGATCGGCGGTCTTTGGCATGTACGTTCTGTCCATCGCCCTGGTGGTAGCCGTGGGCTTGGCACTGCGCAAAACGGTCTGGCGCGCCATGCCGTCCGAGGCACTCGTTATTGACCTGCCTTCGTATCAGCTGCCCACGTTTAAGCTATCGCTCTCGGTCATGTGGGTGCGCCTGAAGGGATTCTTACACACCGCAGGTGGCATCATCGTGGCCACGGTGGTGGTTATTTGGCTGCTCATGTCCATACCCGTCACCGGTGGGCATTCCTTTGACGAGGAAGCCGTCCCGCCGGAGGACTCGGCCTATGGCGCGGTTTCGAAGGCGATATCCCCGGCGTTTGCGCCGGCTGGCTTCGATTCGTGGTCGCTCACCGGCCCGCTGGTAACAGGTTTTGTGGCGAAGGAAACGCTGATTTCCACCTGGGCGCAGACTTACGCCGTCGATGACGTCACGGATGCGGATCCTGAGGAACAAGCCGAGTCTTCGCTGGCCGATCACATCCGCAGCGACTTCGATGCCGCCTCCGGTGGGCACGGGCTGGCCGCGGTGTGGGCGTACATGGTCTTCCTCTTGGCCTATACCCCGTGCGTGGCTACGGTGGCCGCGCAGCGGCGCGAAATTGGCTGGAAGTGGACGCTCATCGGCTTTGCGCTCCAGCTCGTCACGGCCTGGGTCTTGGCAGTCGGAGTCTTCCAGGTGCTGAGGTTATTCCTATGAGCCCTACAGACAAGGTAAAAGAAGCGATCCGCGGCGGTCACTCCACCCCCGCAGACATCGCCCGCGCGACCGGACTGGGGCAGGGGACCGTGGAGGTTATCCTCGCCCACTTGGAACACAGCGCGCAGCTCGTGCGCGAATCGCTCTCCTCGTGCCCCACGGGCGGCTGTGGTAATTGCTCGCACAGTGATGGCTGCTCCGGCGCCGAGGGCGGGCGCCGTGAACCGGTCTTATTGAAACTTACGGTCCGGCCTTAATCCTGCAGCATCTGCAGCGCGGCCTTGTGCAGGCGGCCATTGGAGGCAATGGCCGATCCGCCGTGCGGCCCAGGATTGCCGGACAGATCCGTAAACGTACCGCCGGCCTCGGTCACGAGCAGGGACGGGGCGGCGAGATCCCAGAGGGAGACCTCAGGCTCGGTGGCGATATCGACAGCGCCTTCTGCCACGAGGCAGTAGGACCAGAAATCGCCGTAGCCGCGCAGGCGCCATGTCTTATCCGTCAGGTTGAGGAACTTATCGCGTAATCCACGCTCGGACCAGCCGGTGAGCGAGCTCATGGCAAGGGAGGCATGCCCAAGTTTCTCGATCTGGGAGACGTGCAGGCGCTTCGGCTCACCGCCAAAGACGCGGTAGGCACCGGCGCCTTTCGCTGCGTACCAGCGCCGGCGCAGGGCTGGGGCGGAGACCACGGAGACGACCGGTTCGCCGTCTTCGAGCAGGGAAATAAGCGTGGCCCACACGGGCACACCGCGCACGAAGTTCTTCGTGCCATCGATGGGATCGATGACCCACTGGCGGCCCTCGTAGCAGGCCTGGCCGCCAAACTCTTCGCCCAAAACCTCATCGCGCGGGCGGGAGCGCTTCAGCGAATCGCGAATGTGCTTCTCGCAGTTGAGATCCGCATCCGAGACCGGGGTCAGGTCCGGCTTTTCCTTGACGGATAGGTCGGTGGCCTCGAAGCGGTGCATCGTGACTACATCGGCGTGACCGGCCAACTCGAGCGCGAGACCTAAGTCTTCTTTGAATTTACCCACGGAGCCATTCCTCCATTTGTTGAACTACCTGTTTATTTCCGGCCAAGCACCACTCGACGCCACCGGCTTCTACCTTGCGGGCGGCACCACCAGCGGCCTCAATGAGAGCCTTGCCGGGGAACCAATCCCAATCCGCTACCGAATGCTGCATCCATGCGCCCCACGTGCCTTCTGCCACGGAGGCCAAGTCCACTGAACCGGCACCAAGCATACGGACTGTAGCAAAGTTTTCGGTCACCCGCTGCCACGCCGCACGAATTTCTGGATCCGCCAGCGACGTTGGGTGCAGGTAGGACGAGAGCGAGATTTCTTCTGCCGGCTTATCCTGCAGCTTGGCAACGTCCTTACCATCGAGCGAGGTGGGGTAGTCGCGCCCGCCAAACCAGGTATAGCCCATGGCGGGGCGGTGGACGGCGCCGAGGGCGACCCCGGAGGCATCGGTAAGCGCGAGCGCCGAGCACCAATAATCGGAGCCGGAGGTGAAATTGTAGGTCCCATCGACCGGATCGATGACCCAATTGCGTCCGGACTGGGACTCGCGGGCTGTGCCTTCCTCGCCCACGAGGCCGTCCTCGGGGCGCACGGCCTCTAGCACTCCGGCAACGAAGCGCTCTGCGGCGCGGTCTGCATCCGTGACCACATCAGAAATAGAGGTTTTCTGCTCAACCGAGACGCCCATCTCGCGCAAGCGCCAAGCTAAGCGTCCGGCGTTATACACAAGCGCCTGCGCCAAATGGGCATCCCCATCGTCAGCATGCGCGACAATAAACGTTTTGATGACCGCATCGATCATCTCCTGCAAGCTTGGCTTTTGATCCATGCACACCATTGTCACCCTAAATCCAACCAATGGCTAATTCTGTGGGGGAGGTGGGTAAGATTGGGCCCTATGCGTCCCGAAGTAATTACACGGCTCAAGCAATTGGACACCACCCTGACCACCATTGAAAAGGTCATGGATCCGGAAGCCTTGGCTGCGCGTATTCGGGAACTGGAAGCCCAAGCTGGGGATCCCTTGCTGTGGGATGATCCCGAGCACGCACAGAAGGTCACCTCTGAGTTATCAAGCGCGCAAGCAAAGGTCCGCAAACTGGAGTCTTTGCGCGGGCGCTTAGATGATATGCCGGTGATGTACGAGCTCGCGGAGGAAGAAGGCACCGTCTCCGTTGCCGATGAAGACCTTGCGGAGCTGGAAAGTGCCATCGAATCCCTCGAGGTAACCACCATGCTGTCCGGGGAATATGACCCGCGCGAGGCCGTGATCAATATCCGCTCCGGCGCCGGCGGGGTAGACGCGGCCGATTGGGCGGAGATGCTCATGCGCATGTACACCCGCTGGGCGGGAAAGCACGACCACAAAGTGGATATTTACGATATTTCCTATGCCGAAGAAGCGGGCATTAAATCCGCCACCTTCGTGGTGCACGGGGAATACATGTACGGCCAGCTCTCCGTGGAACAGGGCGCGCACCGCCTCGTGCGCCTTTCGCCCTTCGATAACCAAGGCCGGCGCCAAACCTCCTTTGCAGAGGTCGAGGTCCTTCCCGTGGTGGAGCAAACGGACCACATCGACGTGCCGGATAACGAGGTGCGCGTGGACGTGTACCGTTCCTCTGGTCCCGGCGGGCAATCGGTCAATACCACCGATTCCGCGGTCCGCCTGACGCATATCCCCACCGGCATCGTGGTCACTTGCCAGAACGAGAAATCACAGATTCAAAATAAGGCCTCTGCCATGCGGGTATTGCAGGCCAAGCTCTTGGAGCGCAAGCGCCAGGAAGAGCAGGCGGAGCTCGATGCGCTCGGCGCCGGCGGCAATGCCTCCTGGGGCAACCAGATGCGCTCTTATGTTTTGCACCCGTACCAAATGGTCAAAGACCTGCGCACCAATTTTGAAATGGGCGATCCCTCCAAGGTGCTTGATGGGGACATCGACGGCTTCTTGGAAGCCGGCATCCGCTGGCGCATGCAACAAGAGCGCGGCGAGGATTAACCTCGACCGCGCTCTGCAGGCTTAAGCCGGATAGTGCATCGGGGCTCCCGGTCCGAGTGGGATACCCAGTAGGTACCACACGATAAAGAAGATAAACCAGCCGACGATCATGGCGATGGAATACGGCAGCGCCAGCGACATCAGCGTGCCAACGCCCGCCGGCTTGTAATAGCGCTGCAGGAAGGTCAGCGCCAGGGCGAAGTACGGCGACATCGGGGTGATGATATTTGTCGGTGAGTCACCGATACGGAAGAGCATCTGGGAGACCTCAGGCGAGATGCCCACGTACATCATCATCGGCACGATCACCGGTGCCATCAGTGCCCACTGTGCGGAACCTGAGGTAATGAACAGGTTGAGGACTGCCACCATGGCCACGAGCGCGGCGAACATCAAGATGGGCGGCAGCGACCATGCCTGCAGCAGCTCAGAGCCCTTAATGGCGGTCCACACACCGAGGTTGGACCACTGGAACCACGCCAAGAACTGGGCGACGGCGAAAAAGAGCACCAGCATGGGGACCAAGGTCTTAATGCCTTTAGCCATGAAATCTGGCACGTCGGAGGCGGACTTCAGCGTGCCGGCGTAGATGCCGTAGACGATGCCGCAGACCAAGAATGCCAGGGCAATGGGAACCGCAATCGCGCTAATCAGCGGCGATTCCATGAAGCTATCTTCTTGGCTAGCCAGCGGGGAGCCTGGGATAAAGAGCAGGGCGAAGAAACCCGCGAGGAAGATAAGTAGCGCGATACCAGAGGCAACCAAGCCTTTTTGCTCCTCCGGTTTTACCCGCAGCTCGTCTTCTTCTTCCTCGAAATCAACGTCGCTATCTTCGCCGTCCTCGTCCGTCTCGTCATCAGCGGCGCCGGCAGCCTGGGAGAAGGATACTTCCTCGTAATTAATCTTGTCGTGGTTGACCAGCTCGCGGGCCTTTTTCACCATGAACCATTCCGTGACGGCGGTGATGATAAGCGATAGCACGATAGCGGATGGTATGACGAAGAAGATATTGGCCAGCGGGCTGACCTCATAAGCCTCATCCACGAATTGTGCGGCGGGAGTGGAAATACCGGCCAGCAGGAGGTCAGTAATGTTGAGGATCAGCGAGGCGTTGAAACCCGCCGAGGACGCCGCAAAGGCCACCATGGCACCCACGATGGGGGAGCGGCCCACCGAGTGGAAGGCCATCGCGCCCAGCGGGATGAGGATGACATAAATCGCATCCGAAGCCACGGAACCGGTCACGCCGGCCAGCGCGACGAGGAAGGTAAGGAACTTCGGGCTGACCTTGGTCACCATGGCGCGCACAAGCGCGGACAAGAGCCCAGACTGCTCGGCCACGGCCACACCCAGCATGACGGCAAGGATGACGCCCAACGGCGGGAAGCTCGTAAAGTTTTCCACCGCGTCTGTGACCATACGCGAGATATTCTCGGTGGTCAGGAGTGATTCAACCTCGATGGTATCGCCGGTTTTAGGATCCTCGGCGCTCATGCCAATTAAGTGGCCAATCCAAGAGGTAATGGCGACGATTATCGCGAGGATGACGAAGAGCCAGAAAGGATCGGGGAGTTTATTGCCAATCTTTTCTACGGTGCCTAAAAAGCCGCTTGCTTTCTCCGGTTTTTCTTTGGTTTTAGTCTCGGCCATAGTATCGGCACTTTCTGTCGATCGAGTCGGGCACCATTTCGTACCAGATATTGTGTTCCAGACTACAATACTAGATAGCGTTCACAGGTTGCTGTCAACTTTGATTGCTACAGTAGCGGAGTGATTACTTTCGAAAACGTGACTAAGGTGTATTCCGCCCAGTTCCGGCCCGCGCTCGATGGGGTGTCTTTTGACATTGCGGATGGTGAGTTTGCCTTCCTCATCGGACCTTCGGGGTCCGGAAAGTCCACCTTTCTAGAGCTCATGGTGCGCTATAGCAATGTGACCTCGGGCGATATTTACTTCGGTGACTTCCACGTCAATGAGTTGAAGGGCAAGGATATTAACGCCCTGCGCCAATCCATTGGCTACGTATTCCAGGATTTTCGGCTGCTACCCAAGCTCAACGTGTACCAGAATGTGGCGTTTGCCCTGGAGGTCATCGGCAAGAGCAAGCACCGCATCTCCACCGCGGTGCCGCAGGTACTGGAGATGGTGGGTCTGGAAAACCGCCACCATGCGATGCCGCACGAGCTTTCCGGCGGTGAGCAGCAGCGCGTGGCCATCGCGCGCGCCCTGGTCAATCGCCCGAAGCTGTTGCTTGCCGATGAACCCACGGGCAACCTCGATCCCGCCACCGCCGACGGGATCATGGACTTGCTGCTGCGCATCAACAAGCGTGGCACCACCGTAGTGATGTCCACGCACAATTCCCGCGCCGTGGATAAGGCGCACAAACGCGTGCTGGAATTGCGCGATGGCACGCTCGTTCGCGATGAGCACAACGCAGCCTATTCGGCGCAGGAGGAGCAGGCATGAAGCTAGGATTCATCTTCCGCGAGGCCACTAAGGGTTTGGGCCGCAACCTGACGATGACCATCGCGATGATCATTACCACGGCCATTTCTGTCGGCGCTGTGGTTGCCGGCATCATGGTCACCCACCTCACCAAGGATACGAAGGATATCTACTTGGACCGTGTGGAGGTCATGGTGCAGCTCAACGAGGACATTTCCGCCACGGATCCAAACTGCACCACGCCCGCCTGCGCGGACTTAAAAGAACAGCTGGAATCCGATAGTTCCGTAGAGTCCGTGGAATTTCGCAACCGGGAGGCCTCCTACGAGCGCTTCCGCGAGCTCTTCCAGGACACGGATCCGGTGATGGTGGAACAAACCTCGCCGGACGCGCTGCCGGCAGCGTTGCACGTGCGCCTCGTTGACCCGGAAGAGGCCTCCGCCATCGATGCTGTGCGGGATAACCCGGCGGTAGAAGAGGTCGTGGACCAGCAAGAAGAGGTGCGCGAGGCTGCAAGCAACCTCGATTCCATCCGCACCGCCACCTTCATCGTGGCCATCGTGATGTCCATTGCGGCCATCTTCCTGGTGGGCAATATGGTGCAAATCGCCGCTTTCCACCGCACCCGCGAGACCGAAATCATGCGCATGGTGGGCGCTTCGCGCTGGATGACGCAGGCGCCGTTCGTGGTAGAAGCCGTGCTCGCTTCCCTCATCGGCTTGGTCTTGGGCGGTGCCGGGCTGCTCGTCGCGAAATCTCAAGTGATCGATCCTTCCCTGCAGGGCCTGTATGAATCGCAATTGCTGGCGCCGATGAAGTCCAGCGATCTGTGGGTAGCGCTGCCGCTGGTAGGCCTGCTCGCCTTGGCGGTTACCGCTGCCACCGCGCAGATTACCCTACGTTCTTATGTCCGCCGCTAAGCCGTTTGCCGGGTGCGGTAAACGAGCAGTACACTGAGGCAATTATGGCTAAAAAGGGCAAGAAGAATAAGAAGGCGGCTTCCGGGGACGCCACGCTTGCGACCAACCGCCGGGCCCGGCACGACTATAAGATCCTCGAAGAATTCGAGTGCGGCATCGTCTTGCTCGGCACGGAGATCAAATCCCTCCGGGAGGGCAAGATCTCGCTCAATGATGCCTTCGCCACCATTGATAATGGCGATGTGTACTTGCGCAACCTGCACATTCCGGAGTATTCGATGGGGTCGTGGACCAACCACAGTCCGCGGCGCACCCGCAAGCTTTTGCTGCACCGCCGGGAGATCGACAAGCTCTACGGGCAGGTGCGCAATGGCAATAAAACCCTGGTGCCGCTCAAGGTGTACCTAAAAAACGGGTACGCGAAGTTGTCGCTGGCGCTCGCGCAAGGTAAGCAGGATTATGACAAGCGCGAGGACATCAAGCGGCGCGACCAGAACCGCGAAATCACCCGCGAGCTCGGCCGCCGCGTGAAGGGGATTAATGCTTAAGACGGTAAAGGTTCACGATGCAGTCAAGGGCGAAGACTCCATTTCCGGAACCGGCGTCCTAGTAGATCGTCTGTGGCCGCGGGGCATCGCCAAGGCGGACCTGGACTATGACGAATGGTTCAAGGACGTGGCGCCTAGCCCCGAGCTGCGCAAGTGGTGGAGCCATGACGAGGATTCTTTCCAGGAGTTTTCGCGCCGCTACCGCGCCGAGCTCGATGACCGCGAGTCGGAAGAGCTCACCCAGCTGCTCTCCTTGGCAAAGGAGGGGGACCTCACGCTGCTCTTTGGCGCTGCCGACCGCGAGATTAACCACGCGGTGGTCTTAAAAGACTGGCTGGAAGAGCACTTGGAGAAATAAAAGCGTCTGCGGTAGTGTTAGAACAACCGTAGGGAATGATGCACTATCCCGTCCCTACAAGTGCTATGGGGTTGATTTGGTTTCGACTTCGTACACTGCGCCAGGGGAAGCGTGCCGGTGAAGGCTATCGACCACCGTTTAAGCGTCGTAGCAAACAAATAAACGCAGAGAAGAACTCTCAGCGTGACTACGCCCTCGCTGCCTAATTGCAGCGACGCGTGTCTGTCAGCCTAGGTTTCGTTCCTGACCTAGAACCTGGCATCGACTAAGGAACTTGCCGTCTGGCTGTGTCATCAGGGCCAGATGGGACTCTTACTGGTGACTGGGCCCATCATCCGGTACGAGTTCGCCCGAACCGGAGGGCCGAGCAGAGATCATGTGCGAACTGCGCACGGAGAAGCCCTGGCAAGGTGACGAAGGACCCGGGTTCAAGTCCCGGCAGCTCCACCGAGAGCCCCAGCTAGATTCAGTTCTAGCTGGGGCTTTTCTCATAAGGTTGCCCGCGCGCGGCTAGGGTGGTGGCCATGCAGCGAGTATTCGATTCCCACCTCCATATCATCGATTTTTCTCACCCCATCCAGGAGAATCAGGGTTATACGCCGCCGGAATTTTTGGTTCCGGAATATGACGTATGGCGCGAGAAGCTGCGCGGTGAGGGCTTTGATATCACCGCCGGCGCGGTCGTCTCCGGTTCCTTTCAGGGCTTTGACCAGGGGTATCTGGCGGATGCGTTAGGGGAGTTGGATAACTTCGTAGGCGTGACGCAGCTGCCTGCCGATGTCCCCGATGCCGAAATCCGCCGCCTCGATGGCCTGGGCGTGCGGGCGGTGCGCTTTAACTTCCGGCGCGGTGGCAGCGCAGCGCGGGAGGACCTCGAGGAGCTCGCCTGGCGGATCTATGACCTAGCCGGCTGGCACGTGGAGCTTTATGTCGACGCGGCTGCGCTGGGCGAAATGGCGCCGGTGCTGAAGAAGCTGCCGGCCGTGAGCATCGACCACCTGGGCCTGAGCGCGCAGGGAGTAGATGGCCTCTTGGAGCTTGTCGATGCCGGCGTAAAGGTCAAGGCCACCGGATTCGGGCGAGTGGACCTCGACCCAGGGGAGGTGGTGCGCCGCATTGTCGACGTCGATCCAACGGCGCTCATGGCGGGKACCGAYTTKYCCTCSTAGCGGGSGRGSCGGGKGKTTTYWGTTGWTGATTTYCGGCTCATTGAGAAGGCCGCGGGGTACATGCCGATCATGTTTTCTACGCAAATGCAGCGCGTTTCTATGGCCTGGACGATGTGCTTTAGGAAAGGTTACCCTCACCCTTGATTGGTTAGGGTGACTTAAGCTAAGTTAATGGGGCATTTGTTTCTCGTCTATAAGGAAAGCACAATGAAGAAAATTCATCGCGCTCTTTTGTCTGTCGTGGCTGTCGCCTCCCTGGCGCTTACCGCATGTAGCACTGCGGAAGAAGAGGACCAGGGTTCGAACAAGGGGACATCGGAAAGCGCACTGCAGATCGAAGATAATAACGGCACCCATGAGCTGGACGTACCGTTCGAGCGCGTCGCGGTAACGGATAACCGCGCCTTCGAAATCCTCGCGGATTGGGACGTCAACATCGTGGCAGCCCCGCTGGGCATCGTCCCGGATACCCTCTCGGACAAGATCAACGAAGACTCGATCGAGGCCAACCTGGGCATGCACCGCGAACCCGACCTGGAGGCGCTGGTTGCCGCAGAGCCGGACATCGTCATCAACGGTCAGCGCTTCACCCAGCACCAGGCCGATATCGAGGCTTTGATGGAAGATACCCCGGTCCTGGACTTCTCCCCGCGCGATGATAAGGACATGGCGGAAGAACTCATTCGCCAGACCGAAGCACTGGGCAAGATCTTCGACCACGAAGATGAAGCAAAGAAGCTTGTCGATGACTTCAACAAGGCGCTGGACCGCGCCAAGGATGCCTACGATCCTGAGAAGACCGTAATGGCCGTCAACACCTCCGGTGGCGATATCAACTACATCGCCCCAGGTAAGGGCCGCTTCTTCGGACCATTCTTTGACCTGCTGGGCATGAAGCCTTCCCTCGAGGTGGAAAACGCCAGCGATGACCACGAGGGCGATGACATCTCCGTCGAGGCAATTGCTGATTCCAACCCTGACTACATCCTCATCATGGACCGCGACGGTGCCATTGCCAAGGATGAAGCAGGCTACACCCCAGGTAAGAAGCTGGTAGAGGATTCCGCGGCACTCAAGAACGTGACTGCCGTGAAGGAAGGCAAGATCGTTGCCGCTCCGCAGGATACCTACACCAATGAAAACATCATTACCTTCACGGAGACGCTCAACGCGATGGCAGACGCGTTTGAAAAGAACTAGCCACCACTAAAAACCGGAAACCGGAGGGATTTTGTGCCCTCCGGTTTTCAGGTGCGTAAAGGATAGTTATGGAAACCACCACCCGCACAAAGGTCTGGGATTGGAAGCTCGGCCTCGGCGTGCTCATCGTCGCCGCGTTGCTCGTTGCCTCCTTGCTGACCGGGCAGTACGACGTTTTTGGCGCCGACGATGGCGCCGCCATGTTCGGCATTACCCGCTTACCGCGCACCATTGCCTTGGTGCTGGCCGGCGCGGCCATGGCTGTAAGCGGCCTGGTCATGCAGCTGCTTACCCAGAACCGCTTCGTCGAACCGTCTACCACCGGCACCACGGAGTGGGCCGGTTTGGGCTTGCTCATCGTCATGGCCGTCGCGCCCACGTCCTCGATTCTGGTCAAGATGATTGGTGCGGTGGTCTTTTCCTTCCTGGGAACCGTCGTATTCTTCCTCTTCCTGCGCCGGGTGACCCTGCGCTCCTCACTCATCGTGCCGATCATCGGCATCATGCTGGGCGCCGTGGTCTCTGCAATTTCGACGTTTTTCGCCCTGATGACGGACATGCTCCAGCAATTGGGCATCTGGTTCATGGGCTCATTTACAGCGGTGTACAAGGGTCAATACGAGGTTTTGTGGATCGTCCTCTTGGTGCTGGTGGCGGTGTATATCTACGCCGACCGCCTCACCGTGGTTGGCTTGGGCGAGGACGTGGCCACCAACGTCGGGCTGAACTATAACCGCATGTTATTGATGGGAACCGGCCTCATCGCCATTGCTACGGGCGTGGTGACCGTCGTCGTGGGTTCGCTGCCCTTCCTGGGCCTTATCGTGCCCAATATCGTCTCCATGGTGCGGGGCGATGACCTGCGTTCCAACGTTCCCTGGGTCTGCCTGCTGGGCATCGGCATCGTCACGGTGTGTGACCTGGTGGGGCGCGTGATTATCGCCCCATTCGAGATGCCAGTTTCGGTCATTCTTGGCGTCATCGGCGCCATCGTCTTCATCATCATGATTGTGAGGTCGACCCGTGCGAACTAAGATGTCCGCCCCACCCAAGAAGTACTGGATCACGCTAGTCTGCGTATGGGGCCTAGCTGCGGCTTTGGCCTTTGCTTACCTGGCCTATGGCAACCCGATGGAGTTTGGCACCCGCAAGTTTTGGCTCATCGCCCAGCGCCGCGCCGATGCCCTCATCGCCATGGCGATCGTCGCTGTGTGCCAAGCCATGGCCACGGTGTCTTTTCATACCGTGACGAATAACCGCATCTTGACGCCATCCATCATGGGCTTTGAGTCCCTGTACGTTGCCATCAATACCGCGACCATTTTCTTCCTGGGTGCTAGTGGGCTTAACGATGCCCGCACCGTGCCCACCTTCCTCATGCAAATGGGCGTCATGGTGGGCCTTTCCCTGGTGCTTTATTCGTGGCTGCTGACCAATAGAAAGCAGAATATGCACGCCATGCTGCTAGTCGGCGTGGTCATTGGTGGTGGCCTGGGCTCGCTGTCTACCTTTATGCAGCGCATGCTGACCCCCAGCGAGTTCGACGTGCTGACCGCGCGCCTTTTTGGCTCCGTCAATAACGCCGAGACTGAGTACTATCCCATCGCTATTCCCATCGTGGCCATCGCCACCACGCTGTTGGTGCTCAATGCGCGCAAGCTCAACGTGATTTCCTTGGGTGCCGATGTCAGCACCAACTTGGGCGTGAACCACAAAGCGCATGCAATTTACACGCTGGTGTTGGTCTCGCTATTGATGGCGACGACGACCGCACTGGTAGGGCCCATGACCTTCTTGGGCTTTTTGGTGGCTACGCTGGCCTATCAATTCGCCGATACCTACGACCACCGCTACATCTTTCCGATGGCGGTGGGGTTAGCATTCCTCGTGTTGATTGCGGCGTACTTCCTCATGCAGCACGTATTTTCCGCCCAAGGCGTGGTGTCCATCATCATTGAGCTGGTAGGTGGCTCCGTGTTCCTCTTTGTCATTATGCGAAAGGGCCGACTGTGATCGAATTAAAGAACGTTTCTAAAACCTATTCCGCCGAGACCGCTATTGGTCCACTCAACCTGACCATCCCGCAGGGAGGCATCACCGCGCTGGTGGGGCCGAATGGTGCGGGTAAGTCCACGATGCTCACCATGATCGGGCGCCTGCTCGACATGGATGAAGGCAGCATCGAAATCGCCGGCTATGACATCCAATCCAGCAAGTCCGCCGACTTGGCAAAGATCGTGTCTATCCTGCGGCAGGAAAATCACTTCGTCACGAAACTGACCGTGCGCCAGCTCGTGGGCTTTGGCCGTTTCCCCTATACCAAGGGTCGACTCAATAAACACGATGAAGAGGTCATTTCCAAATACATCCACTTCCTACATTTGGAAGAATTGCAGCACCGCTACCTTGACCAGCTTTCTGGTGGTCAGCGCCAGCGCGCGTACGTAGCAATGGTGCTGTGCCAAGAAACCGATTACGTGTTGTTGGATGAGCCGCTGAATAACTTGGACATCTCGCACTCGGTGGACATGATGCGCCACCTGCGCGAGGCTGCCCAGGAATTGGGGCGCACGGTCATCGTGGTTCTGCATGACATCAACTTTGCCGCGCGCTACGCGGACTATATCTGCGCCTGCAAGGACGGGCAGATCGTCGAATTCGGCCCGGCCGAGGAGATTATGCGCGACGATATCCTGACGCCCATCTTCAATACTCCGGTGCGCGTTATCGATGGGCCCGATGGAAAGATCGCGTGCTATCACTAAAAACCAACGTTAGCCTGCGAGTTTGCGTTGTGTAGTGGGGTGGTATAAATTTTAGCGAGTCGCCGAGAGGTAGCCGGTTGGTTACTTTTGAGTGACTTTTTGTACTGACTTGGTTCGAGGATTTGACTTGGTTCAGGTTGTTGGGTAGGTTAGTACGAGCCGCCGATGAGAGGTTAACGTTTGGTTAATTTTCTTGTGGTGTGTGGATGTTGTTTGAGAACTCAATAGTGTGCCAATGTACTTATTTTTTATTTTTGTGTGCATGGTTGTGTGTTGATTGGTC